>CAZLTF010000039.1:0-1519 GCA_964562195.1 uncultured Bacteroidales bacterium
ACCGTGATGAAGTATTAGCCTTTGAGAAAATGGTCATCCGCCTTCTCAAACGAATCGATATTGTTCATTGCAATATTGATTCGTTTGAGAAGGCGGATGACCATTTTCTCAAAGGCTAATACTTCATCACGGTTTGGTGCCGGCAAAGTGTTGAGGTCAATAGAGACAAGATTAAACTCTTGGTCTTTGACAAAGGTATGAAATTGCCCGTCGGAATATTGATCCACACGGATGAAATATTTTCCCGGTGAAGCAAGATAGGTTCCGGAAATTTTCCGGGTCGGATTAAATTTTTTCACTTCTTGACTCCATGGTGACTCAATGCGAAGATCCCAGTTAATACGCTGTATCCCCTTGACCGGAGACTGTGTTATTTTGCGCACTGTATTTCCATTTGCATCTTGAATGCTGATGAGCAAATAGGGAGCAATTTCGTTTTTCTCTTCTTCCAATTCTTTGGGTGAAACGAAAGGAAGCGGCTTTTTGTCTTGGATACATTTCTTTTCTATCTCCTTGCGTTTCTGTTTTTTCGTTTTGGGGATTTCTTTTTGATAAAAAGTAAAATTTGCTCCGAAAGGAGGATTTTTGGATTTAAATAACTGTGAACCTGAGCCATAACCTCCGCGATTGCGTGGCATATATGAGAGTGCATCTTGGATAGGGAAGAGAAAGGCTTCGGCTTCCGCTATTTCACGGGTGATCAATTGTAGCGGGCTATAATCATCCAAAATGAAAAATCCTCTGCCGAAACTTGCCAATATCAAATCATTTTCCTCTTTTTGGATTGCAATATCCCGGATTGCAACAGTAGGAATGCCGCCTGTCATTTTTGTCCAATGTTTACCGGCATCGATGCTGAAATATAGACCGTGTTCGGTGCCCGCAAAAAATAAATTGCGATTTTTATAATCCTGTTCTATTGTTCTAACCAATTCATGTTTAGGCAAATCACCGGTGATTGATTTCCATGTTTTACCTTTGTCATTGCTTCTCAAAATATAGGGTTTGAAATCATCTCTCTTGTGATTGTCAAAAGCGGCAAAAACTACATTTTCATCAAATTTTGACGGGACAATATCCGCCACATAAGTAAATTCGGGAACGCCGGGGAAGTTAGAAATTTTTCTCCAATTGTTACCGTCATCTTCACTCACTTGGATCAAACCGTCATCCGTGCCAACATACAAGAGACCTTGTCGCAAGGGAGATTCTGCCAATTCGACGGCCATTCCGTAGAGGGAAGTAGAGACATTTTTGGCAACACTTGCGTCTTCACTCCAATATCTTCCCATGACCGGCCATTGATCCCTTGAGATTTGCCGGCTGATATCATCGCTGATGACGTGCCACGAATTGCCGCGATCATCACTTCTAAATACCTTGTTGGCAGCCATATAGAGTCGGGTAGGAGAGTGGGGGCTAAGGATAAAAGGGGTGTTCCAATTCCATTTGTACATTTTTTCGCCTTTGCCGCAGACAGGTTTGATTTTGATTTTTTCGCCACTTTTCTTGTCAAAGC
>CAZLTF010000040.1:0-1628 GCA_964562195.1 uncultured Bacteroidales bacterium
ACAAACATATGTTGAAAAAACCAAGGAGGATTGTTGCAAATCGTTCCGGCAGAGACGTGTACGGCTTTTACTCCTTTTTCTTTAAGCATAGCTGAAAAAACGAGCATCTCTTCGAGACGAAAACCTTTCTCTGTCAATTCATCTCCACTGATACGAACAATGATCGGCAAGCGTGTAGCATCTTGCACCGCTTGCAAGACTTCCATAGCCAAACGGCTGCGATTCTTAAAATTGCCTCCATATTCATCCGTGCGATCATTGACGGCGGGAGAAAGAAACTGAGCAATAAGATAGCCGTGTCCAAATTGAAGTTCGATGATGTCAAAACCGGCATTCTCAGCTCTTTTTGCCGAGACGGCAAACAAATTAATTACATCGCTAATGTCTTCTTTTGTCATTCTCCGCGGCAAAGCACCCCCTGCTTCACAAGCTTTATCTGTCGAAGATATAAAATAATTAGCCGGTATCATCGGGTTTGCCATTCTGCCCGGATGGTTGAGATGGGCTATTGCTTTCGTATTGGTTTTGTGAAGGAGTCCTGTCAAGTGTTTCAGTCCCGGGAGCTTATCATCCGCATCAATTCCTATTTGCGTAGGAATCTCACGCAAACCTTTGTCCATATATAAAGGCTCAAGCGCTATTGCTCCGAGAAATTCACTTCTCCGGACATAAAAATCCAAATGCCTTTCGGTTATCATACCGCTACCATCACTATAGCCCAACTTAAGGGGCGCCATAATAAATCTGTTTTTCAAATCTAACATGCTATCTCTATTTTATGAACATTTCATTGAGCTGCAAAAATAATCATTTTATGAATATATGTTCATTTAATTATAAAAAAAACCGAAAGAATTAACCACATTATGGCGAAAGAGGTTACAAATGGATTATTCTATGGTCTGCTGAGATATTCTCAAACAGGTGAAAAAGAACGAATTACGTAGATACATAAAATAAAATGCACGAGAAATCAGCGTTTTTTCCAAAAAGTCTTGCATTTATAAGCCCAATAAAAAAATTAAAGGCAATCTGTGATTTTCAGCAGACCCTAGGTAGGCTTCGAGAAAAATACAAATCAGTTCACGCTCAGTACAAGATAGATACAAAGTCCTAAAAAGGAAAAATCACGGAACTGGTATGGTCAAAAATAAAAGATAAAAAAGAATATTCAGGCATCTATTTTATACGAACCTCTATCTTATCGACCGAAGAGAATCTCTTTAAGATTTACAATATACTTACCGAAGTGGAGGCTTCGTTCAGAGTTCATAAGACAGACCTTTCACTACGTCCTGTATATCATCAGAAGGACCAAAATGTATTGGCTCATATCAATTTAGGTGTTCTTGCCTATCAAGTGGCCAATACAATACGTTATCAATTAAAACGAAAAAATATAAAGCACGGTTGGAAAAATATCGTAAGAATAATGAATACACAAAAAATGGTAACGAATTCTATGAAAACCAAAAAGGGAGAGAAAATCATAATTAGGACATGCACCGTACACTCGGTACAAGTGGAAAAAATTTACCGCAATACAGGTTATAAACCGGCACCTTTTTACAGATTAAAATCCGTGTTACCCGAATTATAAATCAAAAATCCATACATTCCTATTATAC
>CAZLTF010000041.1:0-3704 GCA_964562195.1 uncultured Bacteroidales bacterium
AAATTATATTAATTAATCTGTTTGCAAAGGTACAGTAAAACTTTATAAAGTGTGTCTCAAAATTAGATTTTTTTTATACATATTTGGGAGATGAGCCGTTGTCCAAAAAGGTTGCGTATAATAAAAAATACTTTATTCAAAGAAAGAAAAAATGTATATCTTTGCAACGTGAAAATACAAACAAGATTTTAGAAAACATACAAAAATAAATATTATGGCTAAAGATATTGCAAAAGAAAAATTAAAATCTCTTCAACTCACGATGGATAAGTTGGAAAAGACATACGGGAAGGGAACAATTATGAAATTGGGTGATGATGCGATTGACAATATTGAGATTATTCCTTCGGGTTCGTTGGGCTTGAATAGTGCACTGGGAGTAGGAGGTTATCCGCGAGGAAGAATTATTGAGATTTATGGACCCGAATCATCGGGAAAAACTACCTTGGCATTGCATGCTATCGCCGAAGCTCAAAAATTGGGCGGTATTGCTGCTTTTATTGATGCAGAGCATGCTTTTGATCGCTTCTATGCAGCCAATCTTGGTGTGGATATTGAAAATTTGCTTATTTCTCAGCCGGATTATGGTGAGCAAGCATTGGAAATCACCGACAATCTTATTCGCTCGGGAGCGATTGATATTATCGTGATCGATAGCGTCGCTGCACTGACTCCCAGAAGTGAATTGGAAGGTGAAATGGGAGATTCCAAAATGGGATTGCATGCCCGCTTGATGTCACAAGCATTGCGTAAATTGACCGCAAATATTAGTAAAACCGGTGCTACGGCTATCTTTATCAACCAATTGCGCGAAAAAATAGGAGTGATGTTTGGCAATCCCGAGACCACTACCGGTGGTAATGCACTCAAATTTTATTCTTCGGTACGTATTGATGTGAGACGCTCAAGTCAGATCAAAGATACGGATCGCGTGATCGGAAACCGGACGAAAGTGAAAATCGTAAAAAATAAAGTTGCTCCGCCATTTCGTACAACGGAATTTGATATTATGTATGGATTGGGAATATCCAAAGTGGGTGAAATTATTGATCTCGGGGTGTCTTATGATATTATCAAAAAAAGTGGCTCCTGGTTTAGCTATGGTGAGGTAAAACTCGGGCAAGGCAGGGAAGCCGTGAAAAATTTACTCTCCGACAATGTGGAACTTATGGAAGAGTTGGAAGCAAAAGTCGCTGCCGCTTTGAAAGAAAAAGCCTAGGATTTATTATAAATATTGCAGAAAAGGAGGGGTGCAATATCTTTCATGCCTCTTTTTTATAAATAATCGTAGTTTGTATGAAATATTTGATGATAACATTCGTACTGGGATTTTCATTCTGTTTTGTGAGTTGCTCTTCCAATCAAGAAAAAAAAAGTGCCGGTCAAGTCATAAAACAAGAAGATATCCAGTTTTCGATTTTGGATTCCTTAAGCAAGCAGATTGCAGGGCAAGCCGATCGACCGGAACTCTATGTGCGGCGTGCTCAACAATACTTGAAAATGGGAGATGTCAATAGTGCCAATCAAGATATTTTGAAAGCACTTCAATTGGACTCCTTGGATAGTGATTTGTATGTGAAACTCTCCGAAATATATTTTGCGAAAGGGAAATTTCAAAATGGTGTATTGGCTTTAAACAGGGCTATCGAGTTGGACAACAATAATGTTACTGCGCTGCTCAATCTGGCGGAAGTGAACATTGTTGCCGGTAGAACACAGGAGGCGGTACAATTGATTGATCAAGCGATGAAGGTGGATGATATCAATCCGCGATCCTATTTCCTCAGAGGTATGGTCTGGTTGAAAGTAGGAGATACTATTCATGCGATTAAAAACTTCCAACAAGCTCTCGTGGTGGACGATGATTTTTATGAAGCCAATGCCGAATTGGGATTGCTTTATGCCGGTAAAAAAAATGATCTGGCGATTGATTTTTATCAAAGTGCAATTCGATTGGACCCCGATAATGCAAGTGTCTATTATAGTTTGGGGTATTTTTATCAAGAGACTGAACGTTATCAAGAAGCAATAAAGACTTATGATCTTCTTTTGAAGAAATTTCCAAAATATGCTTTGGCTTATTACAACAAAGGATATATTTATCTCCTGGCTTACGAAGATTATGACAAAGCCATCCGGTTTTTCTCAAAAGCCATTGAATATAAGCCGTCTTATGCGAATGCCTACTACAATCGTGGCTACGCCCAATTGTTGAAAGGAAATGTCAAGGAAGCCGGATTGGATTTTGAGAAATGTTTGGAAGTGAAGCCTGACCATGAGATGGCAAAAAAAAGATTGGCAGAATTGAAAAATTGAGCTTTTTAATAGAACACTCTTTATGAAAATTAAAATAATTGCTCTTCTTCTGCTCGTAATAATCAGCATCGGCTGCCAAGAAAAAAAACCATGCAAAAGAGACTTTCGTGCAGAAAAGATGATTGTCAGACTAGCGGATTCTACGGATTCTACAAATGATTTTTTTGACAATTCGCATACTTTCCCCTTGTTTACCAATGATATTGTCGTACAAGGGGAGGTAAGCAACCCCGGTAAAGTTGATTTCTCCCAATTGACTTTGCACAGCCTCGTTTGCAAAGAGGTAAGATTGGAGTCCGGTGAATTGCAGTTTGCCGGAGCCTTTCGCTATTATGGTTATTCTCTGTCGGAGATATTAAATCATTTTCATATTCAAAAAAAGAATGCGAAGGACTTTCATCCGCTTACGGATTTGTATGTGGAAATTGAAAATCAAAACGGAAGCAAAGTCCTAATTAGTTGGGGGGAGATTTACTATACCAATACGCTCAATGACATTATTATCGCTACTCAAGTGATGCCGATCACTCCTTCACGTACCAAACAATCTTGGAAATTGCCGCTACATAGCAAGCTCGTCGTAGGGCATGATCATCTCACGGAGAGAAATATCAGTCAGCCACGTCGTATTACATTGAAATCTTTTCCAATACATCTGAAAGTGATCAAAGGGAAAAATCCACTTTACTCACCCAGATTGAGTCTTTATGTACAAGATAGCTTATATGAAGTCTTCTCACAAAATCCAACGCATTTCACCGAAGAAAAGATGGATATTATCTATTATGGTAGAGGACTTGGATTGCATAGTATGCATCCCTATACGGGCATTGATTTCAAAAATCTGATTCAAGAAAAAGTTGCCAAGACCCCCTTGAATATTCGTCATGGATTAGTTGTAGTAGCGGGCGACGACGGATATCGTGCTGTATTTTCGTATAGTGAAATATGCAACCGTACGGATCAAAAAAAATTATTATTGGTCTGTAAACCGGAAGTGAAAAATAGAGGGATTTTTAGTGTCTATCCGGGCTTTGATTTTTTCTCCGATAGAGCCGTCACTGGCATACGTTCGGTTTATTGCCGCCGATGATATTTTGTGTTTTTTTTGACCGGATTCATTATTGGTATTTTCAAGCAATTTATTTTCTTTCATCTTGAGAGTTTTTGGCAGACCCTATGCCAACGAAGAAAATAAAGAACCGGACGCAGCGAGTATATCTTTATAATCGCTTGTTAATGAGTGGGTTAGTGCTTTGTTTCAATACTATGATTTGACAATGATTATCTTAGACGATCCAATGATTTTACCAGAATTTCATCTTTTAAAACAAATCTATATGCAAGTATTAGAAAGGTAAAACTGAGTAATGGGAAATATGCTCCTA
>CAZLTF010000042.1:0-4459 GCA_964562195.1 uncultured Bacteroidales bacterium
CTCCGGCTGTGTTTTGAATATGCAAGAAGACACACTGCTGATGCAAAATAACGGGAAGTTGAAAATTCAGTCCGGACAAATGGAAAATGCGGTTTTGATAGCCGGTGATGCCAAAAACGGCAACCTGTATCTTGAGATGGATGCCAACTCCAAGTTGATCAATTGTGAGGTATACCAACCTATTGTCGAAGGCAGGGTGAGGGTATATGGTAATGATAATGTTTTCTATGGGAACACCGTGATAGCCGATACTTTGGACAATTTCGGATGGTATTATGAATTGACTGTGCATGGAGATCTTCTCAACCAAGGAGTGATACAAGACGATTCACAGACTTTGTATCTGAAGATTGACGGCAGTATCATCAATGACGGAGAATGGAAAAACAACTATACATATTTGAATGATGTGAACGTTCAACATATTACTTGTTTGAATGGAAATTGTTTTAGCGGTTATCAATTTGAAAGTAATAATACACATGACGTTTATTTTGATGCTTATAATTATTTTGACAATGTCAGAATAGATTTTCACGATAATAGTATCCGGATGAGTGCCAATGATACATTGCGTATTCATAATGCTTTTTTGTATCGCTGCAAAGTTTATGGAGATACAAGTTCGGTATTTTGGGGTGAAGGCGATGCCGGAATAGATGCTATGTATGTTGATCATGTTGAATTGCATAATATTACGATGAAAGGGATAGTGCAAGTTAATGGGAATGATTGTTCGACATATGGTTTGATTACAAATAATGCGATTTTGATGAATACGGGATGGTACAACACTTTGAATATTCACGGGGATATCATCAACAATAGGCTTGTTCAAAATTCTGCTTTCAGTTTTACAATCAATGTGGAAGGAGATATCACGAATAATGGCTCTTGGTTCAATAGCAATACTTCCTTGACCGGTACTACGGATCAGACGGTTACAATACAGAATGGGCATATTATTCAATGTCATTTGAGTTTTGTATCGGATATATCTACTTCGCCTTATCAATGGGTATGGAATGGTTCGGCTATTGCAAGTTCTGCATTATTTTCGGGTGAAAATTCCCAGTCACTCCATCTCAATGCCGCAACTACCGCTAATTACAATGGTATTTATTATTGCAATACGGGGGGCGGTACTTCACGCAATATTATCATCAATGATGCTTCCAACAGGGCAATGATATTGGCTTTTCTGGAAGGTGCTTTCAACGGGGCAAATATGAACACTATTCTCAATGCAAGCCATCTTATCCCGTTGACACAACCTTTTGATATTTTACCTTGGAATTATTCCGGAAATGAAACCGTTGCGAGTATGCCGGATGCGGATATTGTAGATTGGGTATTATTGGAGTTTTATGATGCTGTGGACGCTGCAAGTGCTGCTGCTGCCACACCTTTTGCCCGAAGGGCTTGTTTTTTGAAAAAAAATGCCGAAATTGTCGATATTGATGGTGGGAGCTTGGTCTCTTTTTCAGGAACAGTTTCCAATCATCTTTTTGTAAAAGTAGTTCATCGAAATCATCTGGATATACTTTCCGCCTATCCCGCAAACCTCAATTCATACTACTATTATTATGCTTTCTACGGGTCGATAGATCAAGCATACGAAGGGAATCAAAAGATGCTAAACGGTCAGGCTGTAATGATCGGAGGAGATGTCAATGCCGATGGTGTGATAAATGCTTCGGATAAGCCGTTTGCAGACGGACAAGCCGGAAAAAACGGATATTATAGTAGTGATTTGAATCTGGATGGACAGGTAAACAATATGGATAAAAATGATATTTGGTATGAAAATACATCCAATTTTGCGGCTTGTTCGGGTAATTTTATTGATGCAAGAGACGGACAATCATATTCGATGGTTCAAATTGGGAATCAATGTTGGATGGCCGAAAATCTCAATATCGGGACTATGATTGATGCCAGTACGGATATGACCGACAACGGAATATTGGAGAAATATTGTTATAATAATACTGCTGCCAATTGCGATACTTACGGAGGACTTTATCAATGGAATGAAAGTATGCAATACTCCACTGTCACAGGAGCACAAGGGATATGTCCTGACACCTGGCATTTGCCTACGGATGAGGAATGGAAAACACTCGAAATGTTTATTGGAATGAGTCAGGGTGAATCAGATAGCTATGGATGGAGAGGGAGCGACGAAGGAGGAAAGTTGAAAGAAACGGGATTGTCTCATTGGAGTTCGCCCAATACCGGTGCTACTGATATGTATGCTTTCTCCGGCTTGCCTGCCGGCTACCGCTCATTGAGCGCAGATTTTTTACATTCCTCGTTGAGAGCTTACTTTTTTACTTCCGATGCCAGTGGTACAGAGCAAGCATTGGCAAGAGATCTGGATAGTGGTAATGCTCAAATATTCCGGAGTGCCAGCCAATATAAAAATTACGGATTTAGTATTCGCTGTATTAAGAATTGATCAAACTGTTTTTAAAGAAGTATAAAACAAATGAAATGGGCTATTGAAATAGTATGATAACAAAAGACGCAAATGTAATTATCTATTGTTGAGGGATTTTCTCCTGATAAGTGCAGAGCTTTTTCAGAAAGTCTGACGAGAATAATTAGTTAAGCCTGGTCGATACCGGACAGGCTTTTTTTATTAATTTGTTGATTATTTCCGTGAAGATTTTCCTTTCAAAACCACCTCTTCAATGGTCTCCAGTGTGTCCGGATTGATCACTTCAAGCGTGATTGAGTCTCCATCGATATGAAATAAAGTTAAGGCATACTGAGTCGAGAAAATTTTCACATCCGGCGACCAAGGCAGTTCTTCTTGAGCATAATATGGTGCACCTGCCGCACCATTGACAATATGCCAAGTCTTTCTATTTAATTTTATTTTCTTTCCTTTCCAATCTTTCGGATAGATATTGGTGTGGGGAGTCAGGAGGAGGCGGGAATAGTTATGTTCGTCTCCGGCTAACAAACAAACAAATTTCTTACTCTTGTTGACTAATATGTCCAATATCTCATCTCTTCTTTCGATGATTCCCTTTTTTACGGCTTTGCCGGCAACATAGGGTCTCCACTGATTGTCTCCGTGATACCACATATCATTGTTGGAATGTCCCCCGTTGGGGAAAGCCGGTGTATGCATACTCACGAAGATATGGTCGATATGTTTGTTGTTTTCCAATTGTTTTATCGTTTTACGTAGCCAATCCAGTTGTTGATCCATAATATAACCGTGAAGATTGCCTCCGGTAATGTCGATATTTTTGTGAGAGGGAGCGTACCAATAGTTAGAATTCATGACGATCATTGCCATATTGGAGTAGGTGTAATAATAAACGGTTTCCTTGTATGAAGGGAAGTTGGTTTCTTTTGAGTCAGGGTCATAATAGGTGTTGTCTTCGCTCTGCGGTCCATTCTCAAAATTGCAAAAATGTTTTTGAAAAACAGCTTCTGCAGATCTGGTGTCGAAAGGGAAATTGTCCACACTTGTCCAATCTTCAAATTCTTTGATCACAGCCTCATGGTTGCCCATAGAAGTATATACGGGAGTATAACTCCAGAATGGTTCCATTGCTCTTTTCCAATTAGTATATTCGAGATCGGTTTTGTCTTCGGAAGAAGAATATCCCGAGATCATATCTCCGGTAAACTGAAAAAAAGCAGCTTCTTTCATAGCGGACAGAGTTGTCATTTTTTTCATAATGTAGGCGTTCGCACCGAAAATATCTCTTTCTCCACCGCCTTTTCCCGAGCGGCTGTCACTTGCATAAGCAAAAGTGAAGGCTTTGCGTTTGCCGGATTCGGGTGCGGTATGTGTATGGTATTTTTCTTGCCAGTCGCCATATACGATTGTGTATTCATAGTCGGTGTCAGCTTGAAAACTATGTACCTTTATTTCATGATTTGTAGTTTCTTTATCTTCCACAAAGCCGCGTCTTCCGACCAAAATTTTTGCCTTTGTGGCTTGATTTGTTTTGAAAGTAATGGTAAAACCATCCTGTGTTACTTTATTGACAAAGGGTCCTTCAATGATACTCACATCCGGCTCAAAACCGCTTTCACTTGCTTTGATATTGATTTTTCCGTCATAAAGCAGCTGCCCTTTGTCATCTTGAATGCGGTATCCCAGCCGGATTTGTCCGGTTTTCTCCCAGTTGATAAAATCATATTTTCCTTTTAGCTTGGATAATTTTATTTTTGCTTTTCCCTTTTCAATCACCGCATGTTTTTTATAATAAACAGCCTGATGATACGCTCCGTCATTGTGGTTGATAAAACCATAATAAATCTTACCGGACATTTCTTCATTTTTGAAGTCAAATTTTATTCCTTTTTCGTAGCCCTGTGGGCGAATGACGACTTTGGAATATGTGTATCTAAGATCTTCTTTGAATGGTCCTGTACGCAAGTCTTTTTTTGTGTTGATATACCTCAGTTCACCGGATTTGGTATATTCCAG
>CAZLTF010000043.1:0-5436 GCA_964562195.1 uncultured Bacteroidales bacterium
CTTCGACATTTTTAAACTGATAACTGTACAACCAGACCAAGAAGCCGATACCGGTAATCAGAGTAACCAACAATCCACTCAGAGGAGAGAAGACCAGATTGATACCGACAGGGGCATCCCAGCCACTTAAGGTTTCGTTGATGAGTCCGGAGTCTTGCACCTTCATCATCAAGAAAACAGATACGAAAGTCAGGTATGCCAAAGTCATTCCTGGCAATACTCTCACCCAATTCTTCCCGATTTTCGCCACTAATGGAATCAAAAAAGCTACCAATAGTGGTATTGCTACATAATGTATAGGACTTATTACCATTTCAAATTCTTTATGTTATCAATACAAAGTGTGTTATGGTGTCTATACAGACGAATTACCAAGGCTAAGGCAACCGCTGTTACACCAAATCCAATAACGATGGCTGTCAACACAAGTGCTTGTGGCACAGGATCAACCATTACGACATCCTTGTTTTCCACCGCCGGTGAAAAAATAGGAGCAGTACCATTATATACATAACCGATGGCTATCAACAATAGATTTATTCCGGAACTCATAATGGTAAGCCCGATGACAATCTTCGTCAAATACTTTTTGGTCAATACGGCATACAATCCGGCGACAATCAAAAAGATGGACGTTCCATAAACAAGGAAATTAATATAGTTTTGCATACTCATCTATTTTCTATTATGTAGTAATTCTTCATTATTTAACAAAATATTGTCGAGCAATCCGATCAACTCGGCACCTACCTTGAATCCTACCGCAATGTATATTAGTGGAATAGCTCCACCACTGATCAGAGAATTGAGCGTTCCGACGGAAATAAAATTTTCGAGAAAACTGGTACCGAAAATCAATCCCGTAAATCCGATCGTGACAAAAGAGATACCGGCGATGGATTCTACCCAAGATATTGCATGATGACTGATATGAAATTTACGGTAAGATAATATCATCAACAAGACACCGGTGGCAATCACCGCTCCACCCTGAAAACCTCCTCCGGGCGTCAGATGTCCATGAATGAAAATATATGTTCCGAGTACAATACTTACGGGGAATAAGATTTTAGCACCGATATGAAGGAGGTGACTTGCAGAGGTCATAATCCGTGCTTCCGGCACGACTACACCCGGTTCTTTTCTACGATAGAGAATGCTTGCCAAGGCAGTGGAAGCCAAAAACAATACACTTACTTCTCCCAGAGTATCAAAGCCTCTAAAATTGACTACTATAGAGGTAATGACATTTGCCACCTTATTGGTCTGAACACTTTCAACCAAATATTGATTGGATACATTAAAACGCTGGTCGGCTTTGCCGAAATCAATTTGGATAAAACTCATCAAGAGGTAATATCCAAAGAATGCCAATAATGCTATTGCTACAATTTTTTTCATAATTCTTATTCTTTACAGTGACCGGCTTTATTTACTTTCTCGTAGCGTTTGGTATTTCTGATTGTGATCAAGAAGATCACTGTTGTCAATGCCACGCCAATAGCTGCTTCTGTCAAAGCCACGTCCGGTGCTTGCAACAGAAAATAAAATACCGACAAGCCCAGACTGATAGCTGCTGTTGCAAATACCGCAATCAATAGATCCTTATGACGGATAGCTACCACAGTGGCAACGACCATCACTATAGCCATCAAACTCAATAAACCAATAATCCAAAGCATATTTATTTCGTTGTTTCGTTTGTATTTTGCTTACGCGAAGAGCTATGATCGACTTCCTCATAAGCATCAATATTCTCTTTTGACAAAGGTTTTTGTCCCATTTTGTAGGTTGCTCTTGCCAAGACGTGCGAGCTCAAAGGATTGGTAAATGCTATAAACATAAGTATCACCAACAATTTGACTGTCCAATCCGGCTGCAAAAATGCAACCCCGATAATCGTACTCATCGCTCCCAAAGTAGAAGCCTTCGTACCTGCCTGTACCCTTGTATAATAATCAGGCATTCTTAATATTCCCAATCCTCCGAGCAATAAAAATATTGCTCCTACCGATAAGAATATGTATCCGATAATTGTTAAAATTTCCATTTATATACCTTTTTCAAAATATCTTGCTATCACAATCACTCCAATAAAACCTATCACACCATATAATAATGATACATCAAGGTAAATAAAACGCTCAAAAACGTAGGAAAGAAATACTAATCCCGAAATCACCATTACGTTCAAAGTATCATAAGCAACGACACGGTCACTTGCAGTAGGTCCTTTTATAAATCGAATCATTCCGAGAATGATTCCTATAGCCATCACTCCGAATATGACCATACAAAATGTTGGGTATGCACAGTTTAATTCCATTATTTATCAAATATTTTGATTAATATATCTTCAAATTCTTTTGCAATTTCTACAAATGTCTTTTCGGGATCTGTAGTCGTAACATCAATCCAATGAATGTAGAATGTGTCATCTATCATATCCACCGTCAATGTACCGGGAGTAAGCGTAATGCTATTCGCCAATACCATTTTCCCAAAATCGGATTGAAGTTGTGTCTTAAATTTTACAATGCCCGGATTGATAGGAAGTGCAGGACTTACTACTCTACGGGCTACATCAAAATTGGCAACAACCAATGCTTTCAAAAAGACAAACAGGTATTTCACTGCGTGAAAAAAGCGAAATAATACATGTACTCCCTTGTGTGAATAATTCCTGAAAGTATAGTAGGCGATCACCAATGTAATTACCAAACCCGTTACTACTTCGTAGATATTGAGCGTCGCCGTGAACCCCAACCACACCACAAACAGGATAATCCAACTATAGAAAAAATCTTTAAAACTAAATGTTTGCATATCTCTCAAATGCTTTAAAATTATGCGGCAAAAGTATAGGTTTTGATTTATTTGACAATATTTATTGTTAATTTTAATAAATTACAAATAGCTTGTATCTTATTATGTATCTGGTGATTACAAGCCGCTTTCTCCTGTTTTCTCTAATTTATATTTGCTATAAATAAAAAATGAGTATTTATTCGCTTATTATTATCTATTGTTATTCAAATAACAACCAGCTCCTTTTACAAGTCTTTAAGCTCCGTTGAGTGCTATCTATTTCTCATCCAAAATAGCTCTTTTTTCTGAAAATCACCTCTCCTTTGACCGAATTCATTTATTTTTTAAGGTTTGGATTGAAGATATTGCTTACTTTTGCATTCTGTAAAAAAAACAATATTGAATATGAAAATCTTGCTAAAAATAATAATCGCAATCGTATTTATCATCGTTTTGTCATTATTGACTCTTCCATACCTGTTTCAGGATAAAGCAAAAGAATTGATTATTAAAGAGATCAACAAAAATATAAATGCGAATGTACATTTTGATGAGCTGTCATTAAGCTTCTTTAAGGCTTTTCCCAATGTTTCACTTAGTCTCAGCGGATTTGAGATAAGCGGCAAAGAGATGTTTGCACAAGACACGCTTGCAGAGATTCAAGAGATAAGCCTTTGTGTCAATCTATTTGATTTGGTAAAAAATGAAGTGCTCAGCATTGAACAAATCGCCATAGAAGACGCCAAACTTCATCTGCTCACACTTCAAGACGCAAAAAGTAATTATGACATAAGCAAAGAAAGCCCTGAGACCAAAAACAGTCCGGAAGATGATACGGGAGATGAGGTGCGGTTGAGATTAAAGAAATTTACGATCTCCGATTGTGATATTATCTACGATGATCGCAGTTTGAATTTTTTCGCCGATATACGCGGTTTTTCGACTATTTTGAGAGGTGATTTTTCCGCTTCCAGAACCAATATGAAACTGCAGCTTACTTCTCAAGATCTTGTGATGAATTATGACAATCAAACATTGCTTTCTCACGTCGCCACTTCATATAAAGCCGAAATCGATGCAGATCTGGAAAATGAGATTTATACGCTCAGAGATAATACATTGATGCTAAATGACTTATCCATTTTGTTCAGTGGAAACTTTTCGTTTGTCGGAGATGACCTCAACACGATACTTACATTCAAAACGCCCAAAAACAGTTTCAAAAGTGTATTGTCTTTGATCCCCGCTTTTTATCAAAAATCTTTTGCCAATATTCAGACGCAAGGGGATTTTGAGCTAAAAGGAAACATAAAAGGCTTATACACAGATGATCAGATTCCTGACTTCAAACTTAGTACCGAGATTGACAATGCCACGATTCGCTATCCCGATCTGCCTCAAACCATTGAAAATATCAATTTGAAACTGGATATCACCGAAAATGGCGGAGATTTTGACAATATGATTATTGATTTGTCATCATTCCATTTGACAATGGGAAAAAATCCGGTGGACATCACCCTGCATCTGACTCATCCCCTTAGCGATCCCAAGATTCAAAGTCATCTCTTGACCAAATTTGATCTGGCAAGTATCCAAGATTTTTATCCAGTAGAAAATGAAATATCCGGTATCTTGAATGCGGACATTCGCTTTGATGGCAAATTGTCAAGTCTCGAAAACGAACATTATGAAGAGGTCGAAGCTGTCGGCAATATACTATTGAAAAACTTCTATTATCCCGAAGAGAAAATCAATATTCATCAAGCACAGCTCAATTTTTCTCCTGCCTATATCGATCTGGCGAATATGATAATATCGCAAGGAAAGAATGATGTCCGTCTGCAAGGAAAGATTGAAAACTATATTCCTTATCTATTCAAAGACCGCGAATTGAAGGCTGAGCTAAATCTAAACTCAAATAATCTCAATTTGAATGATTTTATGGATTCCGGTGAGACCGGAACATCTTCTACAAGACAGGATACTACCATCGCTACGGGAATTATCAAGGTGCCACGTAATATTGATTTTACGTTTACATCTTTCATTCAAAATCTCCGCTATGATGATATGTCGATGAAGCAAGTCAAAGGAAATCTACATATCAAAGATGAGAGGGTCAGTCTTCGCAATTTCAATATGTTGCTTGATGATGCTTCGATGAGCATCAAAGGTTCATATACGAGCCATGATGCTAAACCACAGGCGGATATGATGCTGAATATAAAAAATATTTATGTTTCCAAATTGTTTGAATATTTTGATATTATCCAAACCTATTTTCCGTTTGCCAAAAACACGGAGGGGAAAGTGGATACGAAGTGGTCATTTAGCACCAATCTCAATGCGTCGATGCGTCCGGTTTATAGTAGCCTCAGTGGTGGCGGGGAAATCAAATCCGGTAACATAAAACTCAATAGTCCGCAAGCCTTTTCCGCTTTGGCAAACGAATTGAAGCTGACGACATTTACTAATCCATCATTGAGTCCTTTTTTATTACAGTTTGAAATTATTGAGGGGAAAATAATAACCAAAGAATTTCCGCTTGTCATAGGAGGTCTCAAAGGAAGTATGGCAGGCAGCACGGGCTTGGACAGAAGCATTGATTATCAGTTTAAAACCAAT
>CAZLTF010000044.1:0-3449 GCA_964562195.1 uncultured Bacteroidales bacterium
TTTATAAATATAAAAAATTTAAATATAATAATAAAAAAATGATAATATGACATTGAATATGATAAATAAGGATAGAAGAATACTCTTGTTTTTGATTAAAATGAATGCTTGTTAATTAGGGTTTGCTGAAAATCACAGAAGTGCCTTCGTTTTTTTGAATTTGCTTGTTTTTTTTACTGGACTCATATATTAATCCAACAAGATTGTCAAAGCCATACCAAAACCAGTTGTTTGGTATTCATTCTTTCCCCATAGGTCGATTGGAGTATTCAATACAAGGATAAAATGCTTGGAACGTTCGATGGCGATACCGGGATTAAAAGTGAAAAGTTGCGAATTGTTTTCGACTGAAGTATTATTAATATTGAGTGAATAGACCAATTCACCGATAAAATTGATATTCTTCAATAAATAATATCCGATATCAGTAGTTAACATATAGCCTTGATCGTGACCGTTTAGCGTACTGTGAAAATGTTTGTGGTATTGTCCGTTGATATCCATACTAAGTTTATCTGAAAAAACATGACTAATGATCAATCCTCCTCCCACAGAGGAAGTGGCTTCATGAACTAAATTCCGTTTGACATAAATCATATTTCCCATCACCGATTCATAGCCGGCGAAGAATGCTATCTGTGTGTTTCCTGTCATTTTCAGCTTGTATTTCATGCCCCAATTGATATCACTCATATCGGCAGACAATGAAATACCAACTTCCAGATCTTTTATCACACCGTAGGTGAAGCGTAGCCCCATTGATGAAAATCTTTGAATGCTATCATCACTATGAAAGAGTCCGGAGCGATTTCCTTTTTTATCAAAATATTTCGTCGATGAAGCAAATCCGAAAGATGGTTCAAATTCGATGTTGTTTGCAGGCACTGTGCCGGCTGAATATGCTCCCAGCTTGGAGGCTGAAAGACCTCCGACTTGAGCCATAGCAAAAGAAAACGACGCTATCAATAATACAACAATAAATATCTTTTTCATAAATGTGATTGTTTTAATTTTTATAGAACTCGTTTTTTGATAACATACTTGATATATAATACCGAAGAGTAAAACATGGCAATACCTATTCCTGTATAGACAGGAAGCAAATAGGATTTGTGAATAGGACTGTTTCTTAGTATGATTCCCAATACAATCATCAAAATGATCAAAATTTGATCTTTTATAAGGTGAAAGTGCAATAGACTCACGGCTTTTTCCTTTATTGTGATGATTCGTTGGATGTTTTGCATCGTAAGTTTACGAAAAACAAAATGTATTTTGACCATTGCCAAGATGATAGCTACAATTCCCGAAACAACCAATTGATCGCGGGATACCATTTCAACCCAAGAATAGGCTCGCAGTAGCAAAATCATTGAGGCTATAAACCAAACACTTCCGGTAAATAACAATAGATTGTTTTTATGTACTTTTATCATAGGTATATTAGTAAACATTAACTTACATTATTGCATATAATATGAACATTATTTTTCTTCTTCTGATATTAGCTCTCCTGATTGTTCATTTTTCGTCGAAATAGATAAAAATAATATTTAAAACTTGCGGAGAAAAGTGCAAAACCTATTCCGATGTACATAGGAGAAAGTAAGATGGGTGGTACCAGACCACTGGTGCGCATAAATATTCCCAAACTTATCATAAATACAATGAGAAAATAGGTTTGTTTTTTTTGAAATTTCCAGAGGCTTACCCTGTCCTCATATTTCGCGATCCGGTCGATGTTTTTCTGAGCCAGATTGGTGAAACCGAAATATGAAATGGCACTCCCCAGCAGCAATCCTCCTATGATGACTATCCTGAATTCAAGCGTAGAAAACTCAGCAAACCAACGTCCTGCAATACGAATTAGCAGCAAACCTACGCCTGTCCAGACGATACCGGCGAAAGCAAAAAGTATTTCTCTTTTGACGGTTGGCATATTTTACATACATTAATAAAAAATAGATCCCAAGATAATTATGATCATCGCAAATATCATATTGATAGAAGCTAATTTGAACAAATGGAAGTTCATCTTTTCGGAAGGATGAATGATCCCGTAGATTGCAAAAGCGGAGGCGATGGCTGCCAAGAATAGCATTACTCTGATGAAACCCCATTCGATTCCCAACGAGAAAGCGCCCACAGCAAAAGCAATAGCTGAAACAATCGTTGAGATGGCAATAATTATCTGAGAATGCTTGAAACCATATTTTTGAGCAAAAGTAGGGACGCCGGCACGATTGTAATCATCGAAGTGGCGCATATTGAATGTCATAATATGCGTGGGAATCCAGAATAAAATAGCAGCCGCTAACAAGATGCCGATTAAGTCAATTTCGCCGATTCCCAATACCCTACCCGCAAGAATGGGCATTCCTCCCGAGATTCCTCCCCATACGATTGACCAAGCACTTCGTTGTTTGAGCCAAACCGTATAGACAATAAAATCAATAAATAAACCCGAGAATACGACCCAGCCATATAGCGGATTGAGCCAAAATGCTATCCCTAATCCGGCTATGTTCAGTATTAAACCAAAAACAATTGCCTCTCTGACAGATATTCTTCCGGATGGAATGGGGCGTTGCCTCGTTCGCTTCATCTTGGCATCGATTTTATGATCATATGCCATATTGAAAACGGTCGTTCCACTAATCGCCAAAAATAAACTTACCGTAAGCCAAAGCGTCATACTGAGATCGGTGTATGGACAGCGAGTACTGACAAATCCGGTAATCCCCGTCAAAAGAAGCAACAGTGTTTGCGAACTTTTGATGAGTTTCCAATAGTCCTTTATTTTTGTTTGATTAGCTCTTTGCATTATTATTCAAAAAATTAAAAAAGCTTTCAGTCAATGATGAAATCCTTTATTTGAAACACCAAAGACTGAAAGCAACAAAACAAATTACTTCACTAATTGTTTACTTGTATCGAGTCGGCAGGAGTTGGTTCTACGACTTTCTCCGCCTGAGGATCACTGGCACATCTAAAACCTAAGTTGATGCTATAGTGATCGGGACCGGCGCTGTTGCGTGCCCACACAAACAGGTTGTATTCGTAGTTGGTAAAACTTCCCCCTTTCATATAGCGGTAGTGAACTTTCTT
The DNA here is from genome assembly GCA_964562195.1 of uncultured Bacteroidales bacterium. Taxonomy (GTDB): domain Bacteria; phylum Bacteroidota; class Bacteroidia; order Bacteroidales; family S143-32; genus S143-32. Next base: position 3,109 of record CAZLTF010000044.1, read on the forward strand.
ATAATCATCACCTACCCATTGCCATACATTTCCACCCATGTCATAAAGACCATAAGGGCTGCGATTGTCGAGAGTCTGAAAGTCACCGTAGCTATTTCCATTATAATATCCTACCGGAGTAGTACGGGCAACATTACCTCCTACTATCTTTTGTAGAACATTTTTGCCGCTGGCATAATTGGTTACTTTGCTACTCACTTCTTCACCCCATGGATATGCACGTGTATCTTCACCTCTGGCTGCTTTTTCCCATTCTTTCTCGGTGGGAAGACGATATCCGTAAAACTTGGCATAGGCGTTTGCGCCAAACCAAGTAACATTGACTACAGGATGATTCTCCA
>CAZLTF010000045.1:0-3017 GCA_964562195.1 uncultured Bacteroidales bacterium
CTTTCCAATCATTATGCAATGATTGCTTATTCGACTATGTCCGAACAATTTGTAGTCTTGTTTATTCTCCTTGCACTAACATATCTACACGAGAGTTCAAGGCAAAAGATTTTTATCAGTGGCATCTTCTTCGGATTTGCTTTTTTGATGAAACAATCGGCGATATTTATGTTGCTGATTCCCTATTTTTATTTTGCCTATTCCGTTTTCCCGTTTTCCCGAAAGCAATTTTTGCAATTCGCCCAAAAATCAATCCTCGTGAGCATCGGGATCTTTCTACCCTATCTTGGCATTGTTGGTTGGGTTTTGCTGCAAGGCAGCTTCACCCAATTTTGGAATTGGACCTATGTTTATCCTTCGGAATATTCTATGGTAATGGATCTCCGTTATGCTTGGAATTATCTCTTTTCCGCTCTCGGATACATCAGCTATCCTTATCGTTTTATATGGATGATGGCTTTGTTTGGTTTTCTGTTTTTGATCGGTGGGAAAGAAAAATCAAAACTAAAATACCTCTTTGTAATATATTCTGTTTTGGCAGGTTTGAGTGTTTCGGCAGGATTGTATTTTCGTTTTCATTATTTTTATTTTATACTTCCCGTTTTGTCTATAAGTGCTTCCTATTTTGTTTGGTTTTGGATTGATGATTATCGCCTTCTCCGGCTTGTCACCCACAAAAACAAAAATATGCGCAAAATACTCAAGACTTTGACTTTGATCTTCTTTCTGTTCTTGGGTATATATGGTATTATGAAAGAAATACCACTGATGGCCGGCAACAATCTAAGGCGTGCCGTTCGACGTGTAGAAGCACGAAATCCCTATTATGAAATGCCGGTCATAGCACAAAAAATAGCTACTTCCCTCCGCAAAGAGGATCAATTGGTAGTATTTGGTTCGGATGCTGAACTATATTTTTATCTGCCCAACAAAAACGCTACCAGCTATCTATTTACCTACGAAATGGTCAAACCTCACAAAGGAAATATTTCAATGCAATTGGAATTTATCGAACAAGTCGAAAAAAACAAACCAAAGATATTTATTGATGTAGATGTATATACCTCTTGGCTCAGATGGGATCATATCCCCGATACCCTTTTCCGGTGGAAAGAGAAATATTTGGAAAATTATGACCGGCTGGCTTTGGTCGAATATGATCAAGACACAAGTATTTTTTTGTGGGAAATACCGGATGACTATCAAGCAAAACTGGAAAATGTGATACAAGTATATCAACGAAAAAAATGAAGACACTTCTGTGATTTTCAGCAGACACTATTTACACATATCCGGTGATTGAACTTTATCTTTTTTTCTTACAAGCTTTTTGAGCTTTATACAAGCCTTTGATATGAATAGAAAAAAAATAGCGTTTTTAACATTCAAATTCAATTATTTTATTATTTTTGCCGTCAATTATGGAAGAAAAATGGGGCATAAAAAGTAAAAGGACTCTTCAAGATATCCGGGAGAGGATAGGTGAGCATACTTATATGTTTGATTATAAGCAAGTTACCCCCCCCCCGCACACACAACTATTTTTCGCTAATCCTTTATACGTTCTTTCTAAGTTTTTTAGAAATAAATAGGAAACCATTTTTCATTAGACTTTTAAGCTTCTTTGAAAAAATAGAAGTCTATCAAGACGATTTTGAAAGCAAAACATTCACCTTTTCGGAGAATAAAAACAAAAAAATAGCCTTGATAGACAAAAATAAGTTCATATAAAATAGCCGCTCCAATCAGGTTTGAATTTGGAGCGGCTGCAATCAAAAATTAAAACCATTGTGCAAATGGTCTCAAACCAAAAAAAATAAAGGGATGTAAATATCCCCAAAATAATGTTTGTGAAATATATATTCTCGAATTTGAGAAAAGCAAAGCAGTTAGAATATGCGATATGATTATATTTAACAATGTTTGTATGAGCATATTGGGAAGATAAGAAGTAAATTTATACAAAGATTTTAATTTTTAAAAAATAAAAAAAAATGAATATGAAAAAATATATAATAAGCTTGATAGTATTTTTTGCTATTTCGCTACAAGCACAAAATGATTTTACGGTTACAAAGGAGGCTATAAATGACTCTACTACAAAGGAAACCGTGGAGCATACCTCCAATCAAAGGAGTGCAGGATTTATTATTTCCTTAAATGAGAATGAATTTGATTTGAATCCTTATTTTGGGTATGTTAATGAAGCAGGGACTATAACAAGTGGGGATAATTTGGAAACTACAATAACTTTACCAGACGAAAATGGTGGTGTACCTCCTATTGCAGGGATTGGTTTTGGTGATGAAACGGTAATTTACGGAGGACAGCGATTATTGGTTTTGGATAATAACAATGAAGTTTTATTGTCAAAAGATATTTCTACTGCAGGGAATATGGAACACTATACTTCTTATCAGTATTATCCTAGAAATATTCATTTACAGAAAAGCGAAAATCTTGTTTTTTGTGCTACTCAAAATGGTGAGTTATTATGGTTAGATGGAAATAATAATTATGAGATCCTTCATACAGAAACTGTAGCTGTTGGAAATCAGCAGTCCACTATTCTTAAACATGATGTCGTTAATGAAAGATTGATATGGGTAGTGAATGATTGGAATGGTACTACTTGGGTAAAAATCTTTTCTGATAAAGCCCCCTTTACTTTGTATGCTGAGTCTGATCAGTTTCCTCAAATTAATGATTTTGATTTCGATGCTCAGAATCAAATGATTTATTTTGTAGAATCTGCTTTGACCTCCTATGATTATGACCTAAACCTAGAATATAGTAAATCTCTTGCTGACTATGGTCAAAGGGGTACTTTTGTTGTCTTCAATGATGCAAAACTTTATGTTGCTCCTCTTTTTCCAAAGCTAATATCAGGGGGGACAAGTGGTTATTATTTTGAAATGGTAGAAATATTTCATGCCAATAGCACCTTACAAGATTATGGGTATATTCCTCATTTCTATGAGACTCCGGACTTAGTTAAAATATATAATTTTAAAAAT
>CAZLTF010000046.1:0-2446 GCA_964562195.1 uncultured Bacteroidales bacterium
TGAAACATAGAAATAATAAAAAATATTGAATTATGAAAAAAATATGGATACTATTGAGTATAATAATCGGAACTTTAAGTTTGTCTGCACAAAAAATCGCATATTATCAACCCCAAGAAGTCTTGGATGCAATCCCCGAATACCAAAAGGCAATGCAAGATATTGACAGTCAGGTCGAAATATGGAAAGCAGAGATCAAGAAAAAATTTCAAAAAGTGGAAGAACGTTACAACTATTTTGTCGATAATGAAAATAACCTAAGTGCTGAACAGAGAAAATCCATTCAAGATGAAATTATGGATCTGGAAAACAATGCCAAGCAGTACAAAAAGTCAATTTTTGGAGATGAAGGCAAGCTAAAACAACTCAGGGATAAGAAGTTAAAACCCGTTTTTGATAAAGTGGATAAGGCTATTGATGGAGTAGTACAAAGATTGAATGTCGATTTTCTTTTTGCCAAAACACCGGATGCTCCTTTGGTCAGAGTAAATAAAGATTTTGATGTCACAAATGATATTAAATCCGGTTTAGGAATAAAATAAGTCCTTTCTCATATTTGAATTTCTCCTTTATCGCTTCGCATAAAGTTTGTCATACTGTTTGCGAATCTCAGGATTTTACTTCTCCGGTATTCTGAATATTGACTAAAAATCTTAGAAAAAACGTCCAGATTACCCACATAATATTTCTTTGACAGAAAGTCTGTCCTCAAAAAAACCGTCATTATTTTACAATGACGGTTTTTTTGTACTATTTCTAATATTTGGATAGACAGTCCCAATATTAGACATTTCTAATAAATATAAATTTTATAATATACTGATTAGCTGATAGATATATTTTTTGGCATCGAAATTGTTAATTGGAGGATGAAGGAAAAATATTTTTATGAAGAGTCTTGTTAGAATAGTATTGATCGTTTTACTTGCAAAAAGTAGTTTTCTGCTTTTCGCCTCAGATTCAACGGATCAATATGCGAAACAAGCCGGGAAGCACGATATTGCTTACAAGAATCTTGTCAATGCCAAAGAGCTTATGCTTCTCAATTGCACTCTTATCACTCAAAATTCAAATAAAAACACAGAAACGATTCTTGCCAATCATTCACAATTGACAAATTGTCTATCGCGATCCATACAACTTTTTGAAGAGGTCGTTAGTAGTTTAAAGAATTTGGAATACAGCAATGCAGCCCAACAGACAAATCTCCGGAAGGTGATCGGGAGATACGAACAAGCGATCGAAGATATCACATTGATCAAAGATAATACAGAGCGAAAAGGAGACTATAGTCTTACTTCCGGACAATATTATACCATTTGTATGGAGCAATTGGATTCGGTTTTGGATATCGTAAATGGTGCCAAGGCAAAGTTGTATTTTATTCGGAAACAAGTCCAAAGAATAGTAAAAAATTAGAGCAATGAGAAATTTATTCATATCAATACTTCTTATATTTAGTTCCATGTTAATGGCACAACTTCCTCCCCATCCCGGAGACGGAAGCGGAGGAGCACCCGGAGCAGGAGACCCACCCGTAGGAGCACCCATAGAAGGTGGTGTCTTGATAATGCTCGTTTTATCCATAGGATATGGAAGCAAAAAAGTATATAATATTCGTAAAGAGACAAAAAAAGACACATAAACTTCATTGTTATAAAGATCTTTTGACCATATTCAAGTATCAAGTTAATGCCCTAAACGATTCATCGTTTAGGGTTTTGTGTTATTTGTTTTTTGTGTTTGGACAGATGAGTTCAGACAAAAGAACAAACAAATTCAAAAAGTTTCCTTTGGTGATATTTCTATTTTTCTCAATTATCTGACACAAAGGCATCACCGAATATCAAAAAAGGTAGTTTCGTACCTGATTTTATATAAAAAAATTCCTGATTACTAATCAAATTATCTGTACTTTTGCAGAAAATAGTATTTTACAAAGAAATTATTATGAAAAAAGTATGGTTAGTAGTGATTGCAACGCTCATAGTATTTGGAAGTAGCGTGAATGCACAGGAAGATTCAAAAAAAGATTCCCCTGCATACAAATTTACAGTTTTGAAAGAGATTCCGACGACTTCGGTCAAGAGTCAAGATCGTTCGGGAACATGTTGGAGTTTTTCAACGATTTCTTTCATAGAATCGGAGATTATCCGCAAAGGTCTCGGAGAATATGATTTGTCGGAGATGTTTATTGTCCGCAACACATATTTTGACAAGGGGATGAAATACGTTCGTTTTCATGGGAAACTAAATTTTGGTGCCGGTGGGGCTTTTCATGATGTTTTTTACGTTATGGACAAATATGGTTTGGTGCCGGAGACTGTTTATCCCGGACTCAATTACGGGAAAGATATTCACATTCACAATCATGGTGAATTGGATGATGTAACCGTCGCTTTTCTTGATGCTGTGATCAAAAACTTAAACAAAACACTCACCACCG
>CAZLTF010000047.1:0-2119 GCA_964562195.1 uncultured Bacteroidales bacterium
GAAAGCTCGCTGACCTGTGAACCGTCAATCCTGATACCTCCCCAGCCGATTGAGGTGTTCTCTGCAGTAAAAAATATTGAATCGGTTTCGGTACCGGCAGCAACCAGTTTGCCATGAACAGTAAATTTGTAATGTCCCTGAAATAAAACCGTTACTCCGGCTTCAACAGTCAGTGTCTCTCCCGAAGGAACGGTTATTTCGCCCGTAACCTGATAAGGCGACCCGTCAACACTCCAGGTTCCGGACTGGGTGCCACTGACAGGTGTCTGGCCAAATAAACTTACCGTAAACATAATCAACAAAAAAGAAAAAAGATTTTTCATAATCGTTTAAATTTAGATTTGATATAGTAAATATAAGGTGGCAAATGTAAAATATTTTTGTGAAAATGCGAAAAAAAATGCCGGAGTCTTCAGGGCAAACGCACACTTTTTCAACAATTAAAAGTTAATAATATTTTGCTAATCAATTGTTTAGCTAAAGCATTCTTTGTATATTTGTTTGATAATCAATTAAATATGCAATATGAAAAAAAGTACTGAATTAGTGCGTATTTTTAGTCAGGTACAAGACCGGAGAAGCTATATAAACAAGCTTCACGACATAGTTGGTATCCTTCTTATCGGCATTGTTACTTTTTTTGTGTGAAATAGAAAATCTTCATTCAATGAATAATTCGGTGTGAAGGGCTGAATGCCCGCCTTATTTTATCCCATTGACGAATACTTGGGTTTTGATGTTCCATCAACCAATATGAGTCCTGAAAGGACGGATTAAATTTTATTTATTTTCAATTCTCATTCGTATAACCACAATGTATTTTATACTGCCTTGAACATAGGATTATTAGCAGCCTGTCATTTTGAACGAGCACAGCGAGGAGGAATCTCAATCGTATTGCTACAGAGTCAAGTGTTTAGCAGGCGTTCCATACGCCAAGGAATTCCTCTCTTTGTTCGGAGTGACAGCTTTGTTTGTTTTTAATTGTCAATTTTGCATTAATAAGGGGCAAGAGTCGCAAAGAATTCAAAAACTTTACGGCTCCCATTTACCCTCTTAGTCAGGGATATTGCTATTACTACCCATATTTGGAATGACAATCTCATTTTTATCCATATTGTCCAACTGTGAATCGAGATTTGCATCTTCCTTATGATAGCCGGTCTCACCTGCTTTTGTTTTCCATAAAATATGATCGTTATTGTCAATTGTGCCATCGCTATTGATGTCCCCGCCAATCATTGCGGCTTTGCCGTTAATGAGTTTTTGACCGGAAAGGTAAGCTTGGGTGATAGCCGTTGAAAAGTCGTAGCTATAAACACCATTGGACTCTGTCAGAGGCACAGCGGAAATAATGCCGAGATGGTTTCTGTGCCAGAGCACAACAAAGAGACTGTCTTCTACTTTGACATTAGTAAAGAGGATCGGATTAAGGGTTCCATCTGTATCCACGATTTTTCCCTCTTTGTTGATGAAGACCGCTTTGCGCGCGAGAATGCTTTGAGGTGTGGCAAGACTTACATCCGTCGTATCCCGCAGCTCAATCAATACCCAATCGACAATATCCGTCGTAGGAATAGCCGCTACATTTTCCGTGCCTACATAATCCCAGGGGGAAGTGTTAAAAGGTTGCGACAATGGTAACAATCCACTGTTGTTCAGTGTAGTATCCATTACGGTTCCATTCATAGCACCTTCGAGATAGGCAATGATTTCAATATTTAGACGAGAGGCTTCTCTACCGATAATAAACTGACTAAATCCGGTGATTCCACTGAAAGTGGCAGTATTGTTGGCAGCATCAACCTGAGTGGCTTGTGCTATTTCCGCCCAAGCGGTATCGGCGGTACTTCCGCGAGTGTAGAGTTTGATTTGGGTTGGATTGTTTTCGTCCTCCGCCGTCAAATCTTCTTGAAGAGTGAAGGTCAAATCGGCATCAAAATTACCATTTCCATAGCGATGAATGACCCAATATTGAGAAGAGAAAATACTATCGGCTCCATTTGGATTCAGATTGGGAATCGTATCAATTTTACTTGCGGTAACATTGGCACCGCTTTGGCTATTGTAGTAGATATTCAGATCCGTATCCGTGAAGCTAACATTTCCGTTTGCTTCG
>CAZLTF010000048.1:0-2843 GCA_964562195.1 uncultured Bacteroidales bacterium
GCACGAGAAATCAGCATTTTTTCCAAAAAATCTTGCATTTATTTTATTCTTAAAGAGGGAGTTTTTCGTTCCACAGAAGCACCTCCCTTTTCTAACCGGTGTCAAATCAGGTATATTAGGTCGTATAAGTTGCAGAAAATAGGGTGGAGAGCAAGGCTATAAATTTTTCAGCACAGCAGCGCTACGGTGAAAAATTTTAACGAAGCTATCCTCCATATTTTCAAATGCTTGGTACGGCAAGAATATACTTGACAGGACTCATACATCATCATCTCACAAAACAAAAAATGAAAGCATTTCTGTGATTTTATGCAGATCCTATTTGTATCGTATGTTTCTCTGCGACAAGATGATGCGGAGAAATACAATCGTATCATCAAATATTTTCTTATTGCTCACTTTCAAATCCTTCTCATTCGTCTTTGCAAATCTCTACCGATCGAAATAAGCACAAGGCATCGAGTAAAGCTGTTTAGATTGATGATGGCTTTGTTATTTAAATAACAGTATGGATTATTAAAAAAGAAACTTTCCCCCAAGAGGGAAAGCTTCCAAACATTGCCATGAAAACAAATTCTTTATTTCTTTGCAAGAAGTTCCTTCACATTATCTACGTGAGCGATTTCTTCTTTGAAAGTATAAGCTCCCGTTTTAGGTTTTTTTACGCTTCTTATTACTTTTGTGAAATTTTTTCCTTTTGCTTGTAAACTAGCTACAACTTTCTTTGCCATAGTACCAAATTATTTAATTTCGCGATGAATTGTATATTTTTTCAGAATTGGATTGTATTTTTTCAATTCCAATCTGGCCGGAGTATTTTTTCTATTTTTGGTAGTCACATACCTTGACGTTCCCGGCATTCCAGAGTTTTTGTGCTCTGTACATTCCAAGATAACTTGGATCCTTGCTTCTTTAGATTTCTTTGCCATCTTTTACGATTTTTGAGCCTGCAAAATTACTTCTTTTTTTTTAATAACCTAATTTTTTTTCAAATTCTTAAAAAACTATCTTTTAATTCATCTTTTGACGAAAACCGATACTACGGGATTTTTTTGGATTTCTCCCATTATTCATATACAACATATTCATATACAGCATTAAACAAAATATTGACAACTGCAAATATTTGAGATTCTTACATAAGTATTCAACAAAGCAATAAGTGTCAAAATCAAATCCGTCATGGCAATTGTAGTTTATTTTATCAAGAGTCTTGAATATTTTTTACGTTTCAAACATCATTTATTTCGTCAATTCAATTTCCGGTACAAAAAAACGGGATGATTTTCAGCAGACATTGTGTAGTTTTTTCATTAAGTTCTCTCGTTTAGTATAATAGATTGAACATTTTCCCACTAATATTTGTTTTGCAGACAAAACATTGACAATGACATTTAATTATAAAAATATACGAGCGACACTCAACGAGAGAGGTTTGAAGGCAACTCCACAGCGGTTGGCGGTACTTCAAGCCTTGTTCGCGATGGAAAATCATCCGGACACGGAGGAGATCATCGAATATGTTATCTCCAAAAATCCCGCTATTTCACAAGCTACGATATACCGAACACTTGACACTCTGGCGGACAATAATATCATCAACCGTATCAAGACCGAAAGCGGAAGAATGCGTTTTGATGCGAATACCGAGCCTCATTTTCATCTCTACGATCTGAATGGGGAATGCATCAAAGATTATTTTGATCCCGAGCTTCGGGAATATCTACACAAGTATTTTGAAAAAAAAGGAATACCGTCTTTTGAACTTCGTGAAATCAAGTTGCAGCTTATCGGTCAGATTCAAGAGCAGGCGAATCTTGCCGGTGTCTGATTTTGATTTTCAGATAGGCAAATAAGATAGTCATCAAGGGGCTGATAATATTAAAAAATGCATAAGGCACATAATCCAAAGTGGCAACTCCGAGCACTTTGGCTTGCGTTGCTCCTCCTGTGTTCCAAGGTATTAGGACGGAAGTTACCGTTCCTGCATCTTCCAAAGTGCGGCTCAACACCTCCGGTTTCAGACCCTGTTTGCGGTATGCATCATGAAACATCTCTCCGGGAACTACGATTGAGATATATTGATCCGAAGCCGTAATATTGAAGAAAATACTACTTCCGGCGGTTGCCGTAATCAAAGAAGCATCCGAGCGGGCAAGACGGATGATAGAATGGGTAATTCGTTTTAGCATTCCGGTACCTTGCATTACACCCCCAAAAATCATAGCTGACAATATCAACCAGATTGTATTCAACATTCCGGACATTCCTCCGGTGGAGAAAAGCCGGTTGATAGATTCGTTGTTTGTCTCAATGGAAGTACTACCATAGACTGCTTTCATCACACTGATGTATGAAGCTTCAAAATAATTGGTCGATTCCGGAGCAAGAGCGGTAATAATATGGCTTTGAAAAATAATGGCAAAGATACCACCCAATAGTACACCGATGGCAATGGCAGGAATAGGAGGCATTTTTTTTATGATTACTCCAAGTAAAATAACCGGCACTAAAAACAATACAGGATTGATGTTAAAACTCTCTGCAATAGCCATTTGAACTTTTTCAACGTCGTTGATAGCAGAAGAAAACTCATAGTTGAAACCAATGATAAGAAACAGAATTAAGGTGATCGTAATAGATGGGATGGTTGTGTACATCATGTGGCGGATGTGTGTGAATAAATCGGTGCCTGCCATCGCAGGAGCCAGATTGGTAGTATCCGAGAGGGGTGACATCTTGTCTCCGAAGTAGGCACCCGAAACAATCGCACCGGCAACAATGGCTTTGTCAATACCCATAGCATCACCGATTCCCAAGAGGGCAACACCGATAGTGGCAAT
>CAZLTF010000049.1:0-4109 GCA_964562195.1 uncultured Bacteroidales bacterium
TCGATGGATTCGTGCCATTTCTGCCCGAAGAGTATGAGGATTAGTTCATGGGAAGTGACGTATAGGCCGCCCAGCAGTAGAAAAACCACGAAACAGATGAGCCCCAATCCTTTCAAGATGAAATTCCTGAATCTCGGTAGATCGTTCTGGACTTTGCTGAGAAGTGGAAAGAGTACAGACATCAGGCTGCCCGAAGAGTACTGGATGGCGAGCATGTTCAAAGACTTCGCCCTTTGGAAATAACCCAGCGTCGCAGCGGGAAAAAGACGGCCGATGAACATATAGTCGAGTCTGGAGAAGAGCGCATCGAGCAGTCCAGAGAGAAACATTCTGAATCCAAATGCCCATAAGTGACGCAACGCTCTAAGTGAAAACTGAAAAGAGGGGATCCATCCACTCGCTTTCCAGATGAAAATGACATAAAGTATTTGTCCCGCAAGAATTTGGGCGACAAGACTCCAGACACCATATCCGTAAAACGCCATTGCGATACCGATAACACCACTGATGAATGAAGATGAAAACCGAACTTTTGTAAGTATGGCATAGTTGAGTTCTTTTCTCAACTTTGTTCCTTGGACCGCGCCAAGGGCGTTGATGAAAAACGAGAAAGCTACAACTTTGGCAATCGGTTCTACGGCCTTGTTATTGTAAAAGTCTGCAATCCAGGGAGCAGAAAGGTACAGAAGCAAAAAGATAAGCAGCCCCAAGCTTACGTTGAAAAAAAAGACGGATGAATAGTGAACTTGGCGGACATGGCGTCTTTGTATGAGTGCACTGCCAAGACCAATATCAGTAAAGACGGCAGCAATACCTACGAAAACCATGACCATGGCGATAAGACCAAACTCTTCTGGTTCGAGAAGACGTGCAAGGAAAATGGAGACAATGAGTCCCACCCCTTGATTGGCAATTTTTCCGGCAAAATCCCAGGCAAAAGCGGTGAAGCCCTGACGTTTAAGAGAGCTCATCAATTAGTTTTGTTTAACATCGATAATCATTCCAGAAATATCGCCAAGCGCAGTCTTTAAAGTCTTTTCGGCAACGATTATCGGATCCAATAAAGTTTCAGGAGGTTCGATTCCGAAATTCTTTACACGCATGGGTGTCAAAGTTCTTTCCGGGTTTATGCAGTTGACTCTTATTTTATCATCGCTCCATTCCTCGCTTAATGCCTGGGTGAGGTTTACAACAGCAGCTTTTGAGGATGAATATAAAGCGTAATTTGCCCTTCCTCTTGTATAAGAGCTAGATGAAAAGTTGATCAACATACCTTTGGTTTCCTGTAAGTACTTTTTGGAGGCATAGGCTACATTTATTGTTCCAATATAGTTTATATTTATTATTTCCATGATTTCTTTATAGCTCATAATTTCCAAAGGTTTCTTTGTCAATATTGCAGCTGTATTGATAACAATATCGATCTCACTACGAATTGATGAAAGAAATTCTGCGACTTTATTTTTGTTGGTTATATCCAAACCGGTGGAACGACTGGCGCCATATACTTGGGCACCAAAATCTTCCGCCAACTTGGAAATTTCCTTACCTATACCGCTTGAGTGTCCGAAAATAACAATTTTTTTATTTTTTAGTTGCTCCAAGTGGATGTTTGAAAATTCTTGATCAGTACCCATTTGGATATATTTTTCTGCAATATGTAAATCAATTGGATGGGTGATTTTTATATTTTTTTCTTTTGATGGTACTACATAAATATCTATATTGGGTAACAGCTCATTGACGACTCCACAATCACAAGTAAAGTCCCTTTTATCAACTTCTACTGCTTTTTTATATGCTTTGATTATGGTTCCAAGTCTAAATCCCTGTGGAGTTTGTCCTCTTTTCATAAATGTTCTCTTGGGTATTTCTACGATATGACGTTTTTCATCGATACGTATGATCGTATCGGTTGCATCAATAGCTGTATCTACGGCATCATAATGATCCAGAGCTTCCAGTGTTGCTGTAATGGTTGCTTCATCTATCAATGGTCTAACCGCATCATGAAAAAGAACCTTGGTTGAAGGATCTGAATCATTCATTGCCAAAAGGGCTGAATATGTTGAACCAAAACGATCTTGTCCACTATTTACTATTTTTTTAACTTTGTCGTATTTCTTTGCTTTGCATAATTGCCATAGTCTGTCATGATGATCTTGGCTGGCTACAATAATAATTTCATCAATTAAATCATGAGTGTTGAAAGCATCGATTGTGTAATCTATTATATATTTTCCTGCAAGCTTTACAAACTGTTTTGGTAACGAACTTCCAAACCGTGTCCCCTTTCCTCCAGCCAGTAAAACGGCGATATTGTGTGAGGGATAGTGCAAGTCAATCTCCTTTTAATGAAAATGAATGGCTGATTTTATCTATAACGCGAATGGCATTGTTTGCATCATTATATTGAAAAAGTATATTTCTAACCTTTTTGTATTTCTCTTTTTCCTGTTTATCCATTGGCTCAATCGCCTTATGCATAGAGTCTAGTAATTCTTCAAAGTTTTGACAAATCTTCCCTGGAAAAATTGTTTCAAAATCTGCAAAAAATCCACGCTGTACCTCACTGTAATGTTTGAGGTCATACGAGAAACTGATACAACGTTTGTCAAGATACAAAGCATCTACATAAACGCTTGAATAATCTGTAACTAGTACGTCTGCAACACGCATTATGATTCTAAAATCAGATATAACTTCTGCAGAAAGGTCAATTATATTGGGATACTTTAAAAAGCTTTTGTAGAAGTCCGGCTTTCTGTAAATATGATATCTTACCCCAAAATAAATATTATTGTTTTCTAAAAATCTCTGTAGAGTTTCCAATTCAGAAGAGTCAAACCGATAATATCCGCCATTTTTATCTGTTTCTCTATAGGTGGGTGCATATACGAATAAACGATTATTTTTGGTAATTTTTCTCAATTTGCCTAATTGGTTTTGATATGATTTTGGAAGTTCTTTTTCTTCCATCTTTAAAAAATCGCATCTAGGGTTGCCTGTAATCCAAAAATTTTCCAAAGGTGTCCCAAAGAATGCTTTTTTCTTGTTTTTACGATCTGTGTTGGACGAGCAGATATGGTAGTAATTTGGCATTTCTAAAAGACTTCTTTCATTAATAATGCCAGTATTTTCATGAGATATATCTTTTGGAGCTATACCGTGCCATAAATTTATTATATGTCTTGATCTCGGGTTTGTGATCTGGAATTTTGCCTCTTTCAAATCCAACCATAACGAGTGTTGCACAAAAATTATATTTGATCTTAATAAATAATAAATAGCTCTATATGAGCTCATGGGAATGATTATAGTGTTTTTACCGGTTACATTTATTTCTGTATTACGCGTCAGTATGATTTTTTTTATATGTTTTTCATTTTTAATTTTCTCGAATACCGCAAAAACATTGTCTACGAAATCGCCATCGCCGATAAAATAAACAGGCATAATCCAGTAATCGTTGGTTTTTGGCAACAAGATATCTAACGTATTGATGATTTCATTTCTCATTTTGACCAAAATTTTTTTAATCATTTTTTATCCCAATATTTATAGTGTCATTTCCTAATGCATAAAACCCATGACTTATCGCCTCTTTTCTCTCCGTGAAAGAGTCATCGATGAGAAGGGCTTTCCCTTCCATATGGTCCACTTTTTTTTCATCTTCTCGGAGGTGTATGACGTCGTTGAAAATGTGGGTGATACCAAAACGGTGAAGGGTTTTGGAGAGGTTGTTTTTTTTGTTTTTGGTGATGAGAACGACCTCTTTGCCCTCGTTCTTTGCCTGGAAGATGAGTTTTATGAGGTCGGTGTTGATGTATCGCTCTTCGAGTAAAAGAGTGTCGTCGAAATCGATGTAGAGGCGGTCGTATTTGATGTCGCTGCGATAGGCGGGCACGAGGGCGCGGGACAGGGAGACGTGGATGTCGTTGTAGACCACTTCCACGTCGTAACCCAGGGCCTGAAAGAGGGCGAGCTCGACGAAGTTGACACCGCGGGCTCTGTTGAGCATCATCGTGCCGGAGACCCGCGGACCGATCTCGAGCAGTTTGAGCTCTCCGTGGGTGTCCTTTTTCATCTGGAAAAACCAGATACCGTGC
>CAZLTF010000050.1:0-1812 GCA_964562195.1 uncultured Bacteroidales bacterium
GGATTTAGCATCACTGAAAACAATGGTGGAAAAAGCAATGCTACCGTCTCCTATATTGCCATCGGAAAACGTAAAGGTTATGAATCTCCTGTACTTGCACAAGAAGTAGTAGATGCAACTTATACCCAAATACTTTCCAAAGGAATGCTTGACGATAGTAAACCGGACAAAAATGCAAAAGGATTATACCTGGAAAATAATAAATTGACCAATGGTGTTCATCCTTCTACAATCATCGATCCTTCTACAAAAGAGGAAATCTTTGATAAGGCTAAGGTAAAGAAACAAAAAAGTACCTTGCCCAAAAGCTTACCTTCTTTACCGGTAGAAAGTAATAACTAATATAAATTTGATTAATACTCCCGAAAAGTCGCCTCACTAAGGGGCGACTTTTCTTTTACTTCCTATTTATCATTACACACCATGTTGGGATCTGCCGCAAAACTCCCAAATGCCTGAAAGAGGATAAAATTCATAGAAACATCAATAATGAGTCAAGTCAAAAGAAAACCGCAAATAAAAAAAGGAAGCCACTTCTGTGATTTTGAGCAGACCCTACCTAATTGCGAAAATCACGCGTAAAAACCCAATTGGTTTTTGTGCTTAATGCTTCATTAAAGAGATAATTGTCCCAATCAAAATATTTTAATTCTTCGTGATTTTGAATTTTATTTTTAACCATAAAACGAACCATCAAACCTCTGGCATATTTTCCATACATACTAAAGAATCGATACTCTCCATCTTTATATTCTTTAAACTGGAAGTTTAAGACAGGATATTTCAAGTGTTTCAAATCCAGTACATCAAAATATTCTTTTGATGCCAGATTGAGCAAAACAGGGTAATGATCCTGCTCCAAGAGCATATTGATATGATTGGTAATGATAGCAGACCAGAACACATACAGGTTTTTTGCTTCACCGATCGACAAACCAATCCCCATTTCCATACGATAAGCCTGAATAAGATCCATCGGTCGCAAAATCCCGTAGAGACCGGACAAAATTCGTAAGCGACTTGCCGCAAACTCTAAATCTTCTTTAGCCCAAGAACTCACATTCAAAGCTCGATACGCATCGCCGGCAAAAGTATAGATGGCAGGTTTTGCATTCTCATTCGTAAAAGGAAGCTGCCACTTCTGATAACGTTCATAATTGAGATGAGCCAATGATTCACTTATTTTCATCAAACGCATCAACATATCCGGACTCAACTTTCTTAATTGAGTGATAACAGCCTGTGCCTGTTCTAAATAGGATGGAACAGTAAACTCGCTTTGAATTACGGATTTTTTCAAATTCAGACGCTTAGCCGGAGACAAAATCGCTAACATAATTATATTTTCTTTACAAAACAATCCGGATCTAAATCTTGTTCAATTTAAATGAGAATAAGTCCTCCCACAAGATTCGGATTAAAACACCTATCAACATTTTCCATCCATCTCAGAATAAAACATATACAAAGTTCTCGCAAGCAAAGAAATTTTCAGCTCAAAGACATTTTATGTGTTTGAGAGTTTTTCAGCAGACCCTATGTATGTTTTCTATCTCCAAAAGCTACATTTCGTCCCTGCAGTTTGCATATCAGATGCATACCATAGTATTTTTGCAGAAAAAAAATAGTTATGAGAAACAATTTCATTCTTTTTTTCATTTTGTTTATGTTGTCCGGAAACTATCTCTCAGCTCAAATTGATCATGACAATGCCTTGAAATCACATTATAAAGTATCTATATTTTATCTTCGGGAAGTAGTGAATATAAGTACTATTGCTTTTGAAAAAGATATTAGCTCAAATACCTCTAT
>CAZLTF010000051.1:0-2942 GCA_964562195.1 uncultured Bacteroidales bacterium
ATCGCATCTTCAATCTGTTTTTTGGTGTGATAAGTCACATTTGATTCTGCGACAACAGTGGCTTCTACCGCCTTCAATTCATAGTCCTCTACCTTCTTCCCTCCCAACAATGGATCTTCGAGACTCTTCACGATTTGTTTCGGAGTAATCTGATTTTCAGTATTATAAGCAATCTGCTTGGCACGTCGTCGATGGGTTTCGTCTATAGTACGTTGCATCGAAGCGGTAATCTTATTGGCATACATAATCACCAAAGCATTCACATTGCGTGCAGCTCTCCCCGAAGTCTGCGTCAAGGACCTTTCCGAACGCAAAAAACCTTCCTTATCAGCATCCAAAATTGCCACCAATGACACCTCCGGCAAATCCAAGCCCTCACGCAACAAATTGACACCGACCAACACATCAATTTCACCTTTGCGAAGCTCCTGTAATATTCGCACACGATCCATCGTATCTACATCCGAATGAATATATTTCACATTGATCTTCAGATTAAAAAGATAGCTTGTCAGCTCTTCTGCCATCCGCTTAGTAAGAGTTGTCACCAGAACCCTCTCATTCTTCTCGATCCGGATATGAATTTCTTCCAGAAGATCATCAACCTCTGTCAAACTCGGTCTCACCTCTATCACCGGATCCAAAAGTCCTGTTGGACGAATGACTTGTTCGACGACGACACCTTGTGCATTTGCCAATTCCAAGTCGCCGGGCGTAGCACTCACATAGATCACTTGATTGTTGAGCTGCATAAATTCCTCAAATTTCAAAGGACGATTGTCCATCGCAGCAGGCAAACGAAAACCATATTCCACCAAGGATTGCTTTCGCGAACGGTCACCACCATACATTGCTTTCAATTGGGGTAAAGTCACATGACTCTCATCAATAATCGTAATAAAATCATCCGGAAAATAATCCATCAGACAAAAC
The DNA here is from genome assembly GCA_964562195.1 of uncultured Bacteroidales bacterium. GTDB lineage: Bacteria > Bacteroidota > Bacteroidia > Bacteroidales > S143-32 > S143-32. The sequence goes on from CAZLTF010000051.1 coordinate 934, forward strand.
GGACGCGTACCGGGTTTGCGATTATCAAAATATCGTGAGTAATTCTCAATTCCCGAACAATAGCCCAACTCGCGCATCATCTCGATATCATAGGTAACCCTGTCTTGCAATCGCTTAGCTTCCAGATGCTTACCCATCTCTTTGAGATAATCTACATATTCAAACATATCATCCTCTATCTCCTTGAGAACTGTTTTCATCTTCTCGTGAGAGGTAACAAAAATATTGGCGGGATAGACTTTCAATTCATTGAAAGATTCTATATATTTTCCCGTTAAGGGATCAAAAGACTCAATTGCTTCAATCTCCTTCTCCCAAAAAATAATCCTGAAAGCCGTATCCGAATAAGCCGGAAAAATATCCACACTATCTCCTCTCACTCTGAATTTTCCGTATGTAAATTCTACATCATTGCGAGCATACAAAGATTCCACCAACTTATTGAGAAAGAGATTTCTATCCAACACATCCCCCACCTTCAAGGGAATGGTATTATTGTAAAAATCCTCAGGATTTCCAATTCCATAGATAGAAGACACGGAAGCAACGACAATCACATCATTGCGTCCCGAAAGCAAAGCGGAAGTAGCACTCAAACGAAATTTCTCTATCTCTTCGTTGATCGCCATATCTTTCTCAATATAGGTGTCCGTAGTGGGCAAATATGCTTCCGGTTGATAATAATCATAATATGATACAAAATACTCGATCCTGTTGTCCGGAAAAAAATGTTTAAACTCCGAAAAAAGCTGCGCCGCCAAGGTCTTATTATGACTTAAGACCAAGACCGGCTTTTGTACCTGTTCGATCACATTGGCAATCGTAAATGTCTTGCCCGAACCGGTTACCCCTAACAAAACCTGATGCTCTACCCCATTGTTAATGCCGGCTACCAATTGACGTATCGCTTCCGGCTGGTCTCCGGTCGGAGAAAAATCCGATTTTAATTTAAACCTCATAAATTAGTATTACATCACTCATTTCACAATGTCCATTTCACAACGAAGAAAGGAATCTTTCTAATTATTTAACTTCCCAACACGATTTACATTCCACTGCAAAACTAATAATGATTTTGCTTCGGAGAAGATATATTTTGCAAAGCATAAAAAGAAAAAAGCATACCAATATTTGAATTGAAAATAGTTTTTTTTCAAACCATATAGTTTCTTACTTTTGCGAACAGATTTACGGAAATTTACGATATTCGTTTTCCGAATCGAGAAAAACACGATTTTAAGTATGTTGAAAATATCAAGTATTCACAATAAAAAGATTCTTTCTTTACGAAAATTGTACAAAAGCAGGGAGCGCAAAAAACAAAGCGTTTTTCTGGTAGAAGGTTACAAAGAAGTATTGCGTGGAATACGCTCATCATTTCAAGTAGAAGCGGTCTATTTTTGTCCTGACATCATATCAACACAAAACTGGAACTCCATAAGCCACATATTGGGCAGTGAAACCGAAATTTTTCAACTTGACAAATCCGTTTACGAAAAATTGGCTTACAGAGGAGATACGGAGGGCGTATTAGCGGTATTCAAAAAGCGTAATTTTCTACCGGAGGAAATCATCAACACCTCTGACAATCAACTATTTATAATATTAGAATCCGTAGAAAAACCGGGTAATCTCGGGGCAATATTACGTACGGCAGATGCCGCAGGAGTAGATGCAATATTTCTGGCGGAAGCCAAAGTAGATCAATACCACCCGAATGTAATACGTGCCAGCCTCGGCGGTGTTTTTACCGTTCCGGTAATGAATGCCACCAATGAAGAGATTTTTTCATTTTTGACAAAATATAAAATACAATCCTTGGCAGCTGCCCTTCCCTCCTACCGGAATATCTATGAATTGGAGATGCAAAAAAGCACTGCACTCATTTTCGGTACGGAAGCGACAGGCTTAAGTGATTTTTGGTTGCAAAAAGCCGATAGCACCTACACCATCCCTATGCAAGGCATCGTGGATTCGCTAAACGTCTCCGTTTCTGTTTCCATTTCGAT
>CAZLTF010000052.1:0-3563 GCA_964562195.1 uncultured Bacteroidales bacterium
TATGTATTCAATCCTTGTGCCAATAATATTAAGTATTGAATAACAATGTTTTATAAATAATAAGAAAAAATAAGTGTAAAATATTTTGACAAATACTGTGTAAGAATTTTACATTGTTTAACTTTGCAAAAAAAATAAAGATCGAATTTTATGATGCTACTATTAGAGTGATAAAAAAGAACAAAAGATGAAACACAAAATCCTAATCGTAGATGACAACAAAAGTGTATTGACCGCATTGGAGATGCTTCTTCAACCGGAATACGAAATTTTTGCATTCAACAATCCCAATAGTCTTATATCTACGATTCGTGAATACAGCATAGATGTTATTTTATTGGATATGAATTTTGCCGCAGGCATCAATAGTGGAAATGAAGGTATTTACTGGCTGCATGAGATTTTGAAGTGTGATCCGGATATCAGTGTGATAATGATAACGGCATACGGAGATGTGGAGTTGGCAGTCAAAGCCGTCAAAGAAGGTGCATTTGATTTTATCCTCAAACCGTGGGATAATAGCAAACTGAAAACGACGGTACAAGCAGCCATCAAACTCCGAAAAAGTAAAATCGAAAATTCCAAACTTCGACAAAACAGTAAAGCGTTAAAACAAATATTTAATCAAGATTCTTATTCACTCATCGGTCAATCCGAAGCAATGAAAAAGGTAATGGAAATGGTCAAGAAAGTAGCCGTTACCGATGCTAATATTTTGATAACCGGTGAGAATGGAACCGGCAAAGAGCTGATAGCAAAGGAGATACATCGTTTTTCGAAAAGAAGAAAAGAAATAATGCTAAGCGTAGATATGGGCGCTATCACGGAAACACTTTTTGAGAGTGAGCTTTTTGGGCATGTCAAAGGAGCTTTCACCGGAGCCAATGAAGACCGAAGCGGAAAATTTGAAACCGCAAATAAAGGAACCTTATTTCTGGATGAAATTGGCAATCTCCCGATGAGTCTCCAAGCCAAATTGTTGCGTGTTTTGCAAAATCGTAGGATCACCAAAGTAGGAAGCAATATTCCGGTACCGGTTGATATTCGATTGATCTCAGCTACCAATCAGAATATTGAACAAATGGTCATCAATAATGAATTCCGGGAAGACTTACTCTATCGAATCAATACCATACGTATTGAGATGCCACCCTTGCGCGAAAGAGGAAATGACATTCTCTTGCTTACACATTTTTATCTACAAAAATATGCTGCAAAATATGCAAAATACGGTTTGAAATTAAGCAATAAAGCAGCCCGAAATTTATTGAAATATACTTGGCCCGGTAATGTACGGGAATTGCAACATTGCATTGAAAAAGCGGTCATTTTATCGGACGATAAGGTATTGTCAGAAAAAAGTTTTGTCTTGGACAAAAATATCAATCATCAAAAAGATATTTTACAGATACAAACCATTGAAGAAATGGAAAAAGAAATGATCGTAGCTTGTCTTCATAAAGAAAACGGAAGTATGAGCAATGCCGCCAGACGGCTCGGAATCACACGACAAACCCTGTACAATAAACTCCGGAAATACAATATCACAATCTAAATCAAGAAAATGAAATATAAACATTTCCATTTTGCAATAATACTACGGCTATCGATTATTATCATATTAGCAGGTCTCGCAAGCTATTTGTTTTTCGCAAAACAAGCCTATATTTTTGCCGGTTTGACAGTGATATTATTAGGTTTTGCACTTGGCAATATTATTTGGTATTTCAATAATATCAATCGATGGATTTCGTTTTTCCTCTTAGGGATTGAAAATGAAGATACGACACTCAAAATCCCGTCCAAAACAGGCAGCAAATCGATCGATGATATCTTCGAAGGAATGAACCGGCTAAACCAAATTTACAAGCAAACCAAAATCGATATTACTACCCAAGAACAACATTTTCGCTCCATGATCAATCAATCGGCTACGGGACTTTTTTCTATCAATGAGAATGACAGAATCATCAACCTCAATCCCGCCGCACAAAAAATGTGCAATATTCAAGAATTTTTTCATGTCAATGCTTTGCAGAAGATCGATCCCACTCTACCTGATTTTATCAAACATCAGAACAAAAACAAACCCGAATCCGCTATCTTTGAAAATAAATACGGACAAAAATTACTATTTAAAATTTCGGAAATAAATACTCCCAAAGAACGAATCACTCTCGTTGCCGTAAGTGATATCACCAAAGAACTGGACAATCGTGAGGTCGAAGCTTGGATCAAACTGGCACGCACACTTTCACACGAAATAATGAATAATATCACCCCGATCACGACTTTGTCGAAAGTAATATTAGACTATTTTATGACTGATAATCAGATAAATAAACTCAATCAAGATGTCATAGACAACACAGTCAAAGGATTGCAAGTCATCGAAGAAAGAAGTAGTGGATTGATGCAGTTTGTTCAAAATTATCGAAAATTTACCAAGCTTCCGGAACCACAAATACAAAGGACGGATCTAAGTGAAATATTGGAAAAAATGATCATGGCAGCTTCTTCTTTTGAGGGGTTTGAAGATATTCAAATAAAAAAATCAATACCTCCCGAATTTCCCTTTGATACGGATGCTAATTTACTATCACAAGTTATTCTCAATCTTCTGAAAAATGCCACCGAAGCTCTCATCGAATCTCCTACCCAAAACCCCATAATCAGAATTAAACTTCAACACATCAATAATACTGCACATATAAGCATCACCAACAATGGAAATCCCATTCCACCCGCACTCAAAGAACAAATCTTCGTCCCGTTTTTCACTACCAAAAAACAAGGCTCCGGCATCGGCCTAAGCCTCAGCAAACAGATTCTCCATCAGATGAACGGTGATATTCAACTACAAACCGGAAAAAACAAAGATACATCATTTGTCGTGCTTTTGCAAGAGATGTAAGAAGGATTTTACATATTTTGAGTCTGCCGATAAACTTTCAAATACATAAAAGAAAATAAATTACGTATAAGTATCGGGAATATAATGCAAAGAAAATCAAAGCTTTTTCCTAATAGTCCTGCATATCATTTATTCTCAAAGAAGGTGTTTTCATTCCACAGAAGCACCTCCCTTTTCTAACCCGTGTCAAATCAGATATATGAAGTACTCATATACATCATCATCTCACAAATGAATAAAATGAGAAAATAAAGCGGATATTACTTTATTTTCTCATTTTTGAAAGACTATCACCATAGAATAAGTCTGATCAGATCATAAAATGCCAACAATATTAAATTTAAATAAATGACAATTTAGTTTCTGAATATTTTTGAATAAATATTAATTAATATTCAACTTTTTGGTAATTATTTTATTGTTGTTTTCAACCACAATAAAATAAATACCTTTATCATAATCACTCATATCAATAGAGAGTAATTGATCTTGAATATCGCTAATATTTATTATTCGTTTTCCTTGGCTATCATATATGTTTAAAGTAGAGGGTGAATCATTCATTTCTGAAAAGTCAATATTAACAACACTATTTGTAGGATTTGGATAAATAGTGAATTCGTTTTCTATTTTATGATTCTCAATAGAC
>CAZLTF010000053.1:0-2042 GCA_964562195.1 uncultured Bacteroidales bacterium
GCAATGAATAATGCAACAATTGACGTTAGTCAAAATCAACCCAATCCATTCTCTGGTGTATCTACCATTCGTGTAAGTTTGGATCGTAAAGCGGAATTGAGCCTTGAGGTATATAATGCCATTGGTCAAAAGGTATATGCAGCTGACAAAGGTGTAGTCGCTGCCGGTGCTTATAATTTCCAATTGGATGCTACCGATTTTGAAACAGGTGTGTACTACTATCAAGTGAAAGCCGGTAACACTACTGTTAACAAAAAAATGATTGTTCAATAAGATTCTCCGTTTAGAGAAAATTATAAGATTTATAAAGAGCCTCTCTTTTTGAGTGGCTCTTTTTCTTTTTTGAAAAAATAGTACCTTTGCAAAGCCTTTGAGGCGTATGAAAAGAGTGGCGAATGAACACAGATAATCTTTTTCGTATATCTATGATATTGATTGCAAGCTTGATTGCTTTGTTTATTGTTGCGCCTATTATTTCGATGTTTGTGCATACTTCCGTTCCTGATTTATTGGAGACTTGGACAGACATAGATGTGCAAAGAAGTATTTGGATTACGCTGTTGACGGCATTTGCTGCGACGACTTTTTTTGGTCTTATGGGTATTCCATTGGCATTTTTATTGGCAAGAAATGATTTCCGGGGAAAGCGTATTGTGCTTGGATTGATTGATTTGCCGATTGTGATACCGCATACCGCAGCGGGAATCGCACTCTTAGGCTTTATTTCCAAGAAATCTACCATGGGTAAGTTGGCAAGCGCCGTTGGAATTGACTTTGTAGGGCATACACCGGGCATTGCTATTGCTATGGCTTTTGTGAGCATTCCTTTTTTACTCAACGCTGCGCGAAATGGATTTGAAGCTGTTCCGGAGCGTCTTGAAAAGACGGCTTTGAGTCTCGGCACTTCTCCCGCCCGTGTATTTTTTACCATTTCTTTGCCTTTGGCAAAAAAATCAATCCTAAGCGGACTGGTAATGATGTTTGCAAGAGGAATGAGCGAATTTGGAGCTATTGTCATTATTGCTTACCATCCGATGACCACGCCGGTCTTGATTTTTGAGCGTTTTGGAGCTTATGGTTTGCAATATGCCCGTCCCGTAGCGGTTTTATTTGTGATGGTATCTTTGATTGTATTTATACTATTCGGAATGTTACACTCCGGAAGGAATAAAAATGAGCGTTAATACTCCTATTAACATAATAATCTTCAATATGATACTTAGGCGATGCCAATCTTTCAATTCCCTAACTTTACTCAATAGATAATGAAAATACGCAAATACGGACAAAATGAACACGAAAGAAACTGCCAAAATATAAGCTTTGACGGTTAAAAATTTCTGAATTGTAAAAACCAAAAGTAAAACAAAAAACGCAGAGATGATTTGTAAGACCAAGAACGTCTTTTTCATTCCCCAGCGGATAATTAAAGTCTCGAATCCGGATTGTTGATCCCCCTTGCTATCCTCTACGTCTTTGACAATCTCCCGTATCCAAGACAACAAAAATGCAAATAACATATAAATGCCGGCAAATTTACTGATATACAGATATTTATTGATGATTATTTGGGGGCGAAGAACCAATGGTTGCAGGTAGAGGTAGGTGGCCGTCCACATTATTCCGATTAGCATAGCTGTCAAAAACGCTACTACAATATTACCAATCCACATCTTTTGTTGATAATCTTTGGAATAAAAATACAACAAACCCCAAATCCCGAAATAGATAAATCCCAAGATGTAGGATTCAAAAGACCAAGCACTCAAAATAGAGAAACTAAGCCCTAAGATACTGAATATGATATACATATTGCGAAATTGTCTTTTTGACAAAGCCTTTTGTTTATGGTTGAAACGGTCATTTTCAAAATCAAAAAAATCATTGATGGCATTGCCCGAAGCGGCAATAAAAAGCGAAGCAAGACACATCCATAATAATTCCTTCCATCCAAAAAAAGTATAAACCAAATTTACCTCACCATAAGGAGCGCTTATTACAAAAAACCAAAACAGGAATTGTATTAAAATCACCATTAGTAA
>CAZLTF010000054.1:0-8196 GCA_964562195.1 uncultured Bacteroidales bacterium
CACGAATCTATCCAAAATACTAAATAGTATCCTCATCTTTTTCCTTTCCCATCATTGGCGACATCCACTTTTTTCCTATAAAAAAAGCAAGTCCGAAAAAAACATACCTGTCTTTGATAAATCCAATTGCCAAAATGATAAAATATACCAAGTAAACCAACCAATAAATTCCGGCGGACAAGCCGTAAGGAATCGGATAAATAGCAGATAAATGAAGAGGAAAAAAGAGTTTCTCGAGATAAAGATAAAATGAATATGCCGTCATAATAATACGCTCCATCATTGGCAATCCGGTATGGTTGCGCGCTGCCCCCCATCGATAATGAAACCAAAATGTCAGCAGTCCGTATGAAAATGCCAAAATAAAAAAAGGCGCTTTTTCAAGCAATAGCTTCTTGCTGTACCACTTTCGCTTTTGAAGAAAATCTATCAACATCAATACGACCGGAAAAGTAACAGCACTCCCTTTGGACAATAAAGAAAGCCCCAACATAAGGAAAGAGAGATTGTATAATTTTTGTGTATTTTGGAGCGTAAATCGCTGATACAAAATCAATCCTCCAAGAAAGAAAAAAGCGTAAAGGGTATCTTTTCGTTCGGTTGCCCAAGCGACAGACTCCACGTGAAGCGGATGAATAGCAAACAGAAAAGCAGTAAAAACCGCCACAAAACGACTTTTGCTCAACGACAAAATAAAATAATACACCAAAATGGAATTTACGATATGGAGCAATAGATTGGTAGAATGAAAAACCCTGGGATTTAAGCCGTCTATCGCATAATTGAAAGCAAAAGAAAGCTCTATCAAAGGCTGATAAAGACCACGCAGAGGCTGTGTAAACCAAATCCAAAAATGATGCAGAGAAAGAGACTTAATCAACTCATTATGTGTGATATAGTACCAGTCATCCCATTCCACAAAACCATTGGAAAACATCGGAAAAAAGGTCACAACAATAGTCACTGAAATCAGTATAATGACCCATTTTTCATTCTTTATATTCTCAAACATCTGTGTTCTTATTATCGAAAGTGCAAATATATACATAATAACAAACCACTTTCTAACAATCTGTTTCAAAATATATAGTGCAGAAAAGCTTACACTGGCAGAGGGAAGCGGTATTGGCTGCTGATAAAACCTTAAAATTTGTTCTTCTGTGCCTTAGAAGATACGAGTTACGAAGAAAAGAGAAGCACATTGCTCTTCGATTTTATTATTGAGAAAATGCATTTCTTAATAGGGCTATATTAATGTAAATAAATTCTAAATTACCAAAATAGTTTTTTCGATTGTATTTATTTATAATTTCGCAAATGCAATAAAAATATGATTGCGAGTAAAATATGTTTATAACTAACTTAAAAATAATGTCCTATGGCAAAAGAGAAAAAGTTTATCACATGTGAGGGGAACTATGCAGCCTCCCACATAGCGTATATGTTTAGTGAGGTAGCATGTATTTATCCTATTACTCCATCTTCGGATATGGCAGAATATGTGGATACTTGGGCAGCTCACGGGAGAAAGAATATTTTTGGTGACACTGTTGATGTTCGTGAAATGCAATCGGAAGGAGGAGCAGCAGGAGCTGTTCACGGTTCTTTGCAAGCCGGAGCATTGACTTCTACTTATACAGCATCGCAGGGATTGTTATTGATGATTCCAAATATGTACAAGATTGCCGGAGAATTGCTTCCCGGTGTATTTCATGTGAGTGCCCGTACGGTAGCCTCTCACGCATTATCCATTTTTGGCGATCATAGTGATGTTATGGCTACACGCCAAACAGGTTTTGCTCTATTGGCAACATCCGGAGTGCAAGAAGTGATGGATCTTGCCGGAGTAGCTCATCTGACAGCTATCAAAACCCGAATTCCTTTCGTACATTTTTTTGATGGATTTAGGACTTCTCACGAAATTCAAAAAGTCGAACTAATGGAAATGGAAGATTTGCAACCTCTTGTAGATTATGAAGCATTGCAAGGATTCCGTGAGAGTGCACTCAACCCTGAAAATCCGGTTACACGCGGCTCAGCTCAAAATCCCGATGTCTTCTTCCAAGCAAGGGAAGCTATCAATCCGTTTTATGAAACCATCCCGGACACCGTAGAAGAATATATGCGTGAGATCGAAAAAATAACCGGTCGCGAATATCATCCTTTCAATTATTACGGACATCCCGAAGCGGAAAACATCATCGTAGCCATGGGTTCGGTAACTCCAACCATCGAAGAAACAGTAGATTATCTCATCGAAAAAGGTGAAAAAGTAGGTCTCATCATCGTTCACCTCTATCGTCCGTTCTCCGAAAAATACTTTATGAAAGTACTTCCCAAAACGGTTCAAAAAATCACCGTCTTGGACAGAACCAAAGAGCCTGGAGCAAACGGCGAACCTATGTATTTGGATGTTCGTGATCTATTTTATGGAAAAGAAAATGCGCCTGTCATCGTGGGAGGTAGATACGGATTGAGTTCCAAAGATACTGTTCCGACCGATATTCTCGCCGTTTTTAACAATATGAAAGAAGAAAATCCGAAAAATCATTTTACCATTAGCATCGTAGATGATGTTACTTTCCTTTCATTGGACAAACCCGAGACAATCTCTCTGGCTCCAAAGAGTATGTATGCTGCCAAATTTTACGGATTAGGCTCTGACGGTACAGTTGGTGCCAACAAAAACTCCATCAAAATTATCGGAGGCGCAACAAACAAATATGTACAAGCTTACTTTGCTTATGATTCCAAAAAATCAGGAGGGATAACCATTTCACACCTCCGCTCTTCGGATGAACCTATTCGCTCTACCTATCTGGTAGGAGCGCCTGACTTTGTAGCTTGTCACGTACCTGCTTATCTCAACAAATACGATGATATGCTCAAAGGTATCAAACAAGGTGGCAACTTCTTATTGAATAGCGTATGGGATGCCGAAGAAACCCTAAATCGTATTCCGGATCATTACAAAAAGATTATCGCCGAAAAAGAATTGAACGTTTACATTATCAACGCTACAAAAATTGCCAAAGAAATAGGTTTGGGCAATCGTACCAATACGATTATGCAATCTGCATTCTTCTATGTTTCGGATATTATTCCTTACGAATTGGCAAAAGCCGAAATGAAAGCGGCAATCAAAAAATCATACGGTAGAAAAGGAGACAAAATCGTAAATATGAACAATGAAGCGGTAGATCAAGGAACTGCCGTTACCAAATTGGCTATTCCTGCTTCTTGGAAAGATATTGCCGATGACCTGAGTGTTTATGACAAACTCGATAAAGATGCTCCCGACTACGTCAAAAATATTGCCGATACGATCAACCGCCTCAAAGGTGACAGCCTTCCGGTAAGTGCATTTCTAAGCATCGAAGACGGCTCTATGCCCGCCGGTACCGCTGCATACGAAAAACGCGGTGTAGCCGTAGAAGTACCCGAATGGGATGCGGATTCTTGTATTCAATGCAACCTTTGTGCCGCTGCTTGTCCTCACGGTGTGATACGTCCTTTCTTACTGGATGAAAATGAAGTAGCCAATATGCCCGAAGGTACTAAGACCATTACGGCGAAGCCGGCAAAACAATTCAACGGACTGGAATTTCGCATTACGACCAGTATTATGGACTGTACCGGTTGTGGTGTTTGTGTTCAAGTATGTCCTTCCAAACCGAAATCATTGAAAATGATGCCTCTCGAAACACAACTTCAAGAAGCTACCGTCTGGGAATATATGGATAAACATGTAGGATACAAAGAAGATGTAGTTCCCAAAGACAAAAATGTCAAAAATTCACAATTTGCTCAACCTCTATTTGAATTCTCGGGCGCATGTGCGGGTTGTGGAGAGACTCCATACATCAAAATGGTCACTCAACTTTACGGAGAAAATATGATGATCGCCAATGCTACCGGTTGTTCTTCTATCTATGGTGCATCGGCTCCATCAACACCTTATACCGCCCATAAAGAATCCGGAAAAGGTCCGGCTTGGGCAAATTCTCTCTTTGAAGACAATGCCGAATTTGGTTTCGGAATGGCAGTCGCTAATGCCAAACTTCGCAATCGTCTCGGCAAAATGCTGGAAGAAAACAAAGCCTCTTTCAAAACCGGCACTCAAACCTTGATTGACGAATGGTTTGCAAGCAAAAATGACACAAATGCCAATCAAGAACCATCCAAAAAATTGATCGAAGCCTTGGCTTATGAAGACAATGATACGGCTCGTGAAGTACTCAAATTGAGAAACTATCTATCCAAAAAATCCAATTGGATTATCGGTGGAGACGGCTGGGCTTATGATATAGGTTATGGTGGACTGGATCATGTGATCGCCTCCGGCGAAAACGTAAATATCTTGGTCTTGGATACCGAAGTATATTCCAATACCGGTGGACAATCTTCCAAATCCACACCTATCGGAGCAGTAGCTAAATTTGCTGCTTCCGGAAAGAAAATCCGCAAAAAAGATCTGGGAGCTATCGCCACTACTTACGGCTATGTTTACGTAGCACAAGTAGCACAAGGCGCCAGCTCAAATCATATGTTTAAAATTATGAAAGAAGCCGAATCTTATGACGGACCTTCTTTGGTTATCGCCTATTCGCCTTGTATCGCTCACGGTATCAAAGCCGGAATGAACAACACAATGGATGAAGAAAAACGTGCCGTAGAAGCCGGATATTGGGCATTGTGGCACTATGACCCACGAAAAGAAGCAGAAGGGAAAAATCCATTTAGCCTGGATTCAAAAGAACCCGATTTCTCCAAATTTAGAGATTATCTATTGGGCGAAGTCCGTTTTGCTTCCCTCCTAAAATCATTCCCGGATGAAGCGGAAGAGCTTTTTGCCGCCGCCGAAGAAGCCGCAAAATGGCGTTATAATTATTACAAACGTATGGACGCATTGGAATATTAATTCGATTAGGTTTATAAACGAAAAAAGGGTGGCAAAATTGCTACCCTTTTTTATTGATAAAACACGATTTTGCTTGTATTATATTATTGATGCACCTACGATATTTATTCTTTTTCACTTGCTTGAGAGCTTTTCAGCAGACCCTGTTTACAAAAATAATATTCCTCCTCCGTCAAAAAGCACCCCGTCATACAATTCAACAACCTCATATTGATGTTGATTCAAAAAAACTTTCAGTTTTTCCCCGTCGGGGTAATGAAGAAGACTCCCGATAAAATAGACTTTATGATCAATTATCCCACAAGTCCCACCGATAAATCCATACTCAAATCCGGGCAGCCGAATCCCTTGCGGTGATACATACAATACATCAAGAGACTGTTTTCGGAGAGCTTGGTAAATGCCTTGATCGGAGGTGATAAATACATCTTCCCTGAGCACAATGGTGTTACATTTGGAGTAAGCTTGTTTGACCGGAATAAACGTTTTATCATTCAAAGTTTGAGTCGCCACAGTTTCGCTTATTTGCTCTTTATGAACCCAATAACGGGCAGAGGCAACAATATTATAAGGACAAGTATGAGGATATTTTGCACCTACAATTTTTTCTCCGAAGGAAAAAGGAATCATATTTCTTTTGAGAAAAGTCACCCAAGAAGAAGGCATATTGGGAGCAACGATTAAGGTATTTTCATTTTGAAAAAAGAATACATCCGGATGACCGGAAATGGCAGAATATACTATTCCGTCAGACTCTAACTCAAAGAGGCTAAAATCTTTTTGAAGTTGGATTTTAGCCTCTTGTGGTATTTTCTTATCTACTATTGCGATCATAGTAGGATAAAATCACCTATTGATTTTTCAAAAACTCTTGAATAGCTTCTCGGATATCTTGAGTCTTGGTCACATAAGTAGATATAGAATGTTTTTCGAGAGATTCTTTGAAGTGCTTGCCCATATGTCCGCATATCATCGTATTGGCAACTGCCATCATAGAAACTTCCCGGTCGTGAGAATGTCCATCTTCGTGATGATGATCGTGATCGTGGTCATGATCGTGATCATGTTGATGGTCATGATGATTATCTATCTCTTGTTTTAATGTGATCTGGTTGTCATCAATCTCATAGATGTGAAAATATTTTGCTCTACCGGTAAATTTAGCAATATTCTTTTTATCGTCTGTGGGTATTACTACTTTCATATTTTGTTTTTTTTATTTTTACAAAGAACGTTTTTCTTCGTATTCTTCAAATCCTTCTACCGTATCACCTACTTTAATATCATTGTAATTTTCGATACTTATACCACATTCATATCCTTTTTTGACTTCTTTGACATCGTCTTTGAAACGTTTGAGGGAGCTGAGTCTTCCTGTGTATATTACGATACCGTCGCGAATCAAGCGGACTCTGTTGTTGCGAGTCACAAATCCATCGGACACATAACAACCTGCTACGGTACCGACCTTTGTAATTTTAAATACTTCTCTCACTTCAATATTACCGGTGATACGTTCTTTGATTTCAGGAGAGAGCATTCCTTCGATTGCTTCCTTCATTTCTTCAATCGCATTGTAGATAATAGAATAGAGTCGAATATCAACCTGCTCTTTTTCTGCCATTTTGCGAGCGGAGAGGGAGGGTCGAACTTGGAAACCAACGATAATGGCATCGGAGGCAGAAGCCAATAATACATCCGAATCGGAAATTTGTCCTACTCCTTTGTGAATAATGTTGATTTGTACGCTATCGGCTGATTGTTTTGCCAATGCTTCGGAGAGTGCTTCTACCGAACCATCCACATCACCTTTTACAATCAAGTTCAATTCTTTGAAATCTCCGAGAGCGATTCTTCTTCCGATTTCATCGAGCGTAATATGTTTTTTGGTACGGATAGCTTGTTCGCGCATCACTTGCTTTCTCTTGTTGGCAAGAGCTTTGGCATCTCTTTCCTCACTAAAGACATTGAAAGAATCCCCTGCCATCGGATTGCCATCCAATCCTACCATAGATACGGGAGTTGATGGTCCGGCTTCGGACACTTTTTTGTCTCTTTCGTTGTAGAGCGATCTGACTTTCCCCGAATAGGGTCCGGCAACGATAATATCACCTATTTTCAATGTTCCTTCTTGAACAATAATATTAGAGATATAGCCTCTTCCTTTGTCCAATGCAGAATCTAAGACAGTACCTTTAGCTTTTTTGTTAGGATTGGCTTTTAGCTCCAGTATTTCCGCTTCCAGCAAAATCTTATCCAATAATTCTTCTACACCTTGACCGGTAATAGCGGAGACTTCTTGACTTTGGTATTTCCCACCCCAGTCTTCTACCAGAACATCTTGATTTGCCAATTCTTCTTTTACTCTATCGGCATTGGCTGCCGGTTTATCCATTTTGTTGATTGCAATGATGATCGGGACTTCAGCCATCTTAGCATGATTGATAGCTTCTTTGGTTTGGGGCATCACGCCGTCATCTGCTGCTACCACGATGATCACAATATCTGTCACCTGTGCACCTCTGGCACGCATAGCGGTAAATGCTTCGTGACCGGGAGTGTCCAGAAATGTAATGTTTTTTCCATTGCTCAGGGTAACTTCATAAGCTCCGATATGCTGGGTGATTCCTCCGGCTTCTCCTGCGACTACATTAGCATTACGAATGTAGTCCAAGAGTTTTGTTTTACCGTGATCTACGTGTCCCATGATAGTCACGATAGGAGCTCTTTCTTTTAAATCTTCCGGTCTGTCTTCTTCTTCCTCAATCTCAATCTCTTGCGAATCCGCTTTGATAAAATTCACTTCGAAGTCAAATTCATCGGCAACAATCTGAATGGTCTCTGCATCCAATCTTTGATTGATGGATACAAACATACCGAGCATCATACATTTAGCGATGACTTCCGTAGCACCAACATCCATCATATTTGCCAATTCACCGACGGTAATAAACTCCGTCAAAGACAAGATATTTTCTTGTTCCATTCTTTGTCTGGCTTCCTCCTCATGGCGGTCGTGAATTTTTCTTCTTTTTTCTCTTCTAAGTTTTGCTCCCTTATTTTTTTGTTTATTGGTGAGTTTAGCGAGTGTATCTTTGATTTGTTTTTGTACATCTTCCTCCGAAATCTCTTTGCGTTCGATCTTTTTCTTTGCAGGTTTTTTCTTCGTCCATTGTTTTTTGTCAGTGGGTCCGGGAGAGACTTTTTGTTTGACGATTCGTGTACGTTTTTTCTTTCTTTCTTCTTTGATTTTTTTCCAAGGAGATTCTTTTTTC
>CAZLTF010000055.1:0-4602 GCA_964562195.1 uncultured Bacteroidales bacterium
CATGGGCTTTACACTGACGGACCATTTCCGTTGTGCCAGAACCCACCTGCTGAATATAATTAGCAAAATATAAAACATTGGCTAATGTCGGATTAGATGGGTGCGAGGAGTGCGGTTTTTTCAGATCCTCCACTTTCAAATTTCCGAGAAGGGTTCCGGAATTCCATATCTCAACCCTATCCAGAAACACCATTACCTGAACAGAAGAAGTCGTATTGTAATCACGATGCGCTACGGCATTGACAATGGCCTCGTGAATAGCAAACTCGGGAATTTCCCGAGGACGGGCTACCTGCACCGTAGAGGGCTGCTGTATGACAGGGTATTTGATAGCGTCCAACACAAAAGCCACTGCCTTATCAACCTGCTCAAAGAGATTCTCTTCTTCGTAAATATGATAGGAAGTAAATGGCTTAACAACCTCTGTGCTGGGAAGTTGGACACATTTGATCTTGGCCTGGTCAAAAAACTTCCTTGGGCTCTTCCCGAATAAGAGTACTGCGGCATTGGTAAGTTTACCGTCCTTGATGAGCTTTAAATGCGTGAATACGTCTTTGACTGAGGAGTCTACACCAAGAGGAAAACTGCGTTTTGAACGGGCAACCTTAAAAAACCATTTAACCTTAGCCTTATCAATATCGGAAAACTTAGCGTCCTCACATATCCGCTGATCGAACCCTGCTTTTCCGACTTCGCCTTTTTCTTTTAGAAAATATATCAGGCTTTCATAAACGAGATCAGTCAACTCGCCCGCATCCTCGAATCTTCTATAACTATATCCTGCTTTGGGATTTCTGATTTCTTTGATTAGTTTCTGTATGCCAGGATCCCGCTTCTTATCAATTGTATTTTGGCCTTTGATGTAAATAAAAATCTCTTTATGCTTTGCCTTTGCTTGGCGAAATTCGGCCTCTGTGGGAGACAACGAATCTTTTCCAGAACCACCATATTTCTGTCCGAGAATGCCTATATAGATATCACTTTTTCGCACTTCTTCTATATATGCTCTTTCCGCGGATTTGTCCTTGGCAGGAGCATCTTCAAACAAGAAAACATCGAAATATCCCGATAAAAGAACATCTTTGCGGACGAACTCCTTAACCGCCCGGCGTTCTACTCCTAATTCCTTTTGCACTCCACTAACGAATATCTTGTATCTTTTCATAATGATTTTGTAATATCCGCCTTTACAAAAATTTATCTCATCCGTATTACAAAAATAAACCCCTGTTTTTTCTCTTTGTTTTACAACTAAACCAATCTGTTTCTTTTTTTTGCACCCAGTCTTTCTAGATCTTTGCTATAGAAAGCAAACCCATGCCTTATCATAATATTTTGCTGTCTTACTTTTTTTCTGAATAATTTTATCTGTCTATCTGTCCATTTAGGATGGATATAATAATCATTCTCGGTTTGTTTTAGCCGTCCATTGTATCTAGCAAAGGTTTGATTCAAATGCCTATATCTACAATCTGCAATTTGGACTCCCCGTTTCTTGCATTGTTTAAATTTTTTAAGCATTTCATAATAATCTGGTTCATAGTTATAAATCATAAAAACGTAAATATCTTTAGCCGGATATCCTGCCTCTACAAGCATATCGATTTGTTTTTTAATCATCCTACGTTGCCCATAGTCATGATCCCATGCTATTCTGGGATTAAGGAATCTAGCTTGTTTCAGTAATTTTGCCACTTCGGGAGTTAATAATATCCCATCTATACCACATTGACTCTTGGAATATACTACCCTACCATTATGCTTGGAATTTTTTAACTCTTCCAGTATATCCTTAATATAAGGATTTGCCAGAAGGTTATTATCGTAGAAGATGATTCTGTTGCTCTTAATCTCCTTCTTTATACTTTTCTTGTACTTAAATTCAGGTTCTATCTTCCAAGTACCACAGAATTTACATCTTCTTGTGCACCCCCTACTTGTATGAACAATTTGATAATCTACATCAACTAAATCATAGGCTGGCTCACATTCTTCTGCTTTCTCATGCACACCAATAAAAACCTCATCACAACCAGATTTTTTGCAATGTTCCGGCATTAACGAAGCGTATATACCACCAACAATAATTCTAGCTCTGGGATAATTCTCTTTATAAAATTTCACACTTTCCCAAACATAATCTGCCCAATACGTAAAAAGAGATGTTATCTCGACTTGGTCTGGATAAAATTTTGGAAGACACTGATTGCCCCTAACCAGTCTAATATTTTCACCCTTTTCCCTGTGATAACTAGCTAATTTTTCAGTAAGCCAATAGGTAGAAAATCACGGTGGTTCTTGCTCTTAGGCGGAATAGGAAACTCCGGCTCAACTAATAAAACTCTCATTTTTCTCTTCATTAATACCTTTATATATTTAAAGCTGGCGCTTGTTTTTTACGAAGAAAAACCTTACCCTTCGCCGCTTCCTTCAAATTCAAGTTAATGACATCAACTATTGTCTGCATGCTGACAGCTTTAGTAGGAGATTCTTCTTCAGGCATTAGTTTAAATGCAAAGTGTATCATAGGGCTATTATTAAATCCTTTATAGAATATAGGAGAATAAGCATGCACCACGAACCCGTAGTCTTCAGCGGTCGTTTTTATAAAGTACGGCGTGAATAACTTCTGCCGATACATTTCTTCCGTGCTGTAGGCTTTATACCAATCCATGACTTGGTAAATATGCTTTTTAGCCGATTCATCCCTCACATAAAATCCTGAAAGTTCTTTTTTTATCTTATCTATTACTTTTGTGAGAGCACCCTTACAATATTTTCTCTCCCTTAGATTAAAAATTAGTAATAACAAAGATGTATCCCAGATTGTCTTTCTAGTTAAATAATTATCCCCCACAGCAAAATTCTTGTATCTATACACCAAGCCACTAATTTCTATTGGACGGATTTAGCCTTTACTCTTATTTTCGCAATACCAGCAAAATGCGACAAATTTCTTCTTGTTCTTGGTATCGGCGACCGGGATATATTGGGGAGCCTTAACATCTACATTAAAAGGTTTATAGACATTACGTCCATCAACGGATACATCAACGCGATCGTAGTCCACAACAAATTTTTTAATATTATTCTCGATATCTTTGCCGTGAGTGAATTCTGGGTCAAAGGGAACAGGAGCATTCTTGGATATGTAATCAATCAGCTTAGCCTTATCAAAAAGAACATTTGAGTCTCACCTTATTCTGTGTAACTCAACCATAGTATAGTGCATGTTTTTATCTTAAACATCAGAAGATAACTTTGTGTGATGTTCAATCAGAGTATTTAAGGCAATGTTAGCCTTTTTTTCTTCAAATCATCTATTTCTTTTAACATTGCGTCCGCATCAAATACCAGAATATATTTTTCGGCAGTACCAAAAGGAGAGGTGGTTATTATTAGTTTTTTGGCCACAGAAATACCTGCCAATTTACCTATCCCCCTAAAACCAACTGACTCCCCAAGCACTTTCTTGGAAAACACAACCTTTCTATACTCATTTAACGTATGCCTATCCATCCCAATCCCATTATCGAAAATAAAAACAGAAGGGTTCTGGATTGTTATCTTTATCGCTACATCTTTACCACCGCGAGTAACTTTCCAGCTAACAATTGCATCAAAGGCATTCTGGATATATTCCCTAATGACATGAAATTTATTAGGGTATAAACCACCCGCCAGGGCCTTAATTATGTAACCATAAGCAAACTCGTTACCTAAAATCTCCAGAGCCTATTTTGTTTTCATCTTTCAAATTTTCTCCGCACTCCGGACACTCGACCCTATCATCAAAAAACAAGCTACACGGCACATTTGCACTGCAATACGGACATTTCACAACATCCGGCACGTCCGATTCCTCAGCGATCTTAAGATCATGCCGGACGGATATTAAGAACCGGTCAATCTGTTTTTCTTGAAACGTTAGTTTTTGAAAGTGTTGGCTCTCAAAATTGATCATATAATCCTTATAATTTTAGTTTTAAAGACGCTGTTTATAAAAGTATCTTTATCTTTTTTCTTCTTCTCGAACTCCTTTGGATTTAGATTTATTACGTTAAACTCTCGACCTGTATCTTTCTGCAATTTAACAATAATTCTCTGCAGCGCCAAAACGGAATGTGTACCAATGGCCAAAAGATCGATGTCACTTGAAGAATCCATTTTATTGCTCGCGTATGAACCGAATAGATATGCCTCTTTAAGCCCTTTGATATTGCCCAACATATCTTTAAGTCTTTTTTCTATACCATAGGTCTTTAAGAAAATCTGGCGGTAATGCTCTAAAACAGGATTATCCTTTGCAAGAAAAAAGTATCTTTGCTTTCCACGGAATTCACTCTTTAAAAGGCCTTCTTTTTCTAACTCTTTAAGTTTGGTCTCCGTATTCTTTGGATCGAGGTCTAAAATCCTTGCCAGCTCATTAATGTAGACTTGCGCTTCAGGATTGAGAAAATAATAATCCAGTAGTTTTATCGTTACTTTTGAACGTAGAGATATCATTTTTTTACCATGGTTATGGTAAAATTTCACCATAATTGTTTATTTTGTCAAATAACTTCAATATTTGGGGATGAAGTAGCTAAGGATTGACAAAAG
>CAZLTF010000056.1:0-1929 GCA_964562195.1 uncultured Bacteroidales bacterium
TATGTTTTTTTGAGTTTGCTTTTGCCTTCAAAAACACAACTTACACGTCTCATTATCAATCGTATAACAATATTTTTTTGAATATTTCACAGAAGAGATATCGTTGTCCATTGTAAGATTTTCAATGCTACAAATATTTTCAAAAAAAAAATTAAAAAAAATTTCAGATTATCAATCCAAAGCATAAGATAAGTTTACATAAAAACAAATTCAAATAAAAAAAAGAGATACTTTTGCAAGCAAATAACAAAAAGCATGGGAAGAAAAAAGAAATTGCCGGAGATTGAAAATATTGAAATTATCGATGTCGGGTCAGAAGGAAAAGCAATTGGAAAATACAACGAAAAAGTAGTCTTTGTACCTTTTGCTATGACGGGCGACATTGTAAATATTCAACTCAGCAAAAAAAGAAAAAATTATTACGAAGGATTCGTTACCAAAACAATACAATACTCAGATAAAAGAGTAGAGCCGAAATGTGAACATTTTGGAGTCTGCGGTGGCTGCAAGTGGCAAAATATGAAGTATGAAGACCAATTATTCTACAAAGAGAAACAAGTCAAAGACAATCTGCAAAGAATTGCAAAGGTAGATTTGCCGGACATTCAGCCTATCTTGGCTTCACCCGACATCTATCATTACCGCAACAAACTGGAATATACATTTTCGAACAAAAAATGGATTACCGATTATTCCAAGGATTTAGACTTCAACGATTTTAATATGAATGGTTTGGGCTTTCATCTGCCTAAAAAATTTGACCGTATTCTGGATATTAAACATTGTTACCTTCAAGCCTCTTTGACAGATGAGATCCGCCTATCGGTAAAGAAATATGCCGACAGCCATCATCTGACATTCTATGATGTAAAAAACGGAGAAGGTTTGCTTCGCAACCTGATTGTCCGCAACAATCAGAAGGGGGAATGGATGGTAATCGTGTCATTTTTGTATGAAAGTGAAGAGAATGCGGGACTTTTAGCTCACATTAGAGATCATTTTCCACAAATCACCTCCTTGATGTATGTGATTAATCCAAAGCGAAATGATACTATTTTGGATTTGGACATCCAACTTTTTCACGGAGAAGCATTCATTTTGGAATCAATGGAGGACATCTCATTTAAGATAGGTCCCAAATCATTTTACCAAACAAACTCAAAGCAAGCTCTTCGCATGTATCAAATAGCGAGAGATTTTGCGGATCTCAATGGTACGGAATTGGTATATGATTTATACACCGGCACAGGAACGATTGCATTGTTTGTTTCTAAAAAAGCAAAACAGGTGATCGGCATTGAATATGTAGAAGAAGCTATCAAAGATGCTCAAGAAAATATGAGAATCAACGGCATTGAAAACACTTTATTTTTTGCCGGAGATATGGTTGAGGTATTGAATAAAGATTTTCTTGATCGACATGGTAAGCCGGATGTCATCATCACCGATCCGCCCAGAGCAGGGATGCATACAAAGGTCATTGAGCAAATCATCGATGCTGCTCCTGCGAAGATTGTATATGTAAGTTGCAATCCGGCTACACAGGCGAGAGATCTGGTGCTGTTGGACAAGCATTATAAGGTGATGAAAGTACAACCCGTCGATATGTTTCCACAAACACATCACGTAGAAAATGTAGTTCTTTTACACCGTAGGTAGGTAGGGTCTGCTGAAAAAACTCAAACAGGTGAGAAAGAATGAATTACATAGGGTTTGCTGAAAAACTCTCAAACAGATGAAAAAGAACAAATTACGTAGATACATAAATAATAAAATGCAAGAAAGACCAGCGTTTTTTCCAATAAGTCTTGCATTTATGAGTCCAATCAAAAAAAAAAAAAAACCAATCAAATATATAATTGGCTTTTTCTTTTTTTGAAAAAAAATTTAACCGTGCACCAATTATTCACATTACTTACTCCCGCGATA
>CAZLTF010000057.1:0-1545 GCA_964562195.1 uncultured Bacteroidales bacterium
AACTGCCAAGTTGGCAAAATAGGCAATAATTAATGCAAAAAAGGTATTAACAAAACGGGGTTTGTTTCCCATCGGTTCGAGTAACATTAACCATCTTTGGGTTCTGCTCGCATGGCTCAAAAGTCCGAAAACCATCGATAAAAATATCCAACGGTAATTGGCACCCAAAAAGATTTGATAGATTTCTTGTTTTTGCTCATCTGTCAATCCCCTCAAAAAAATCCAGATAAAGAACAAGCCCAGCGCAAGAAAAAAAGATATCTTGATGAATGATTTAAGCGTAAACTTCAAAATTATTAAATTTTATTATTTTTATCGGGAAACAATACTACCGGCTTGTATTTTTTGGCTTCTTCGGCTTCCATTGATGCATAAGTCAGTATGATTATTTCGTCTCCTTGATAGAATTTTCTGGCGGCAGCCCCGTTCAAAGATATAATCCCGGAACCTGCCGGAGCTTTGATGATGTACGTGATGATGCGTTCTCCATTGTTGTTATTCAATACATGAACCTGCTCATTCTCAATCATATTGGCAGCTTTCATCAGGTCTTCATCAATTCCGATACTGCCAATGTATTTCAAGTTTGCTTCCGTTACCGTCGCATTATGAATTTTTGATTTTAATATTTTTATTTGCATATCCTACTAAAATTAATGATGAAATGAAATGTTTCATTTATGATAGCAATATCACAATTTTTGTGCCGCAATATCACTACATATAAATGATCATATTATCAATCAGACGAATATCACCCACCCTGGCTGCCAACAAGGCAATCACATGGCTGCTTTGTGCCCACGTTTGAAGTGGCTTTAAGGTATATAAATCCACCAATTCAAAATATTCCAATTCGGCAATTTTTGATTTACTAAATCTTTTTGTTGTTGCTTTTTTTAACTCTTCAATAGTTTGAAATCCGGAACGCAATTTTGCTTTCTTCAATACTTCGTATAAAATGGTAGCTTCTTTCCTTTCTGCAGGGCTTAACCTCCTGTTGCGTGAACTCATAGCCAATCCGTCTTCTTCACGTTCGATAGGTACAGGTATGATTTCGACCGGAATTTGGTAATTCTTGACGAAGGTATTTATGATTAACAATTGTTGGTAATCTTTCATGCCAAAATAGGCACGACTAGGGTGTACAATTTCAAATAAGCGTTTTACGACCGTAATAACACCATTGAAATGTCCGGGACGATGTTCTCCTTCGAGGACTTTGTCCAAACCATCAACGTTGTATTCCTCCGGTTTAGGCTCTCCGTCCGGATACATCTCTTCTACTTCGGGATGAAATAATAGATCGCAATTTTCATTCTCAAGAAGCCGGATGTCTTCTTCTATTGCGCGGGGATATTTCTCCAAATCCACCTTGTTGTTAAATTGGGTAGGATTGACAAAAATGCTGACTACTACATAATCATTATCCTCTTTGGCTTCTCTTACCAATGCCAGATGTCCTTCGTGCAATGCCCCCATCGTCGGAACAAACCCTATGCTTTTCCCTTCTTTGCGGATCTTATCCAATTGTTCTTTTACCTC
>CAZLTF010000058.1:0-5012 GCA_964562195.1 uncultured Bacteroidales bacterium
TTTCGAGAACTATTTTTGGAATGGATTTTTTGTTTTTTGCTCCGGTTTTTAATGTCAACCCGGATTGGAAGATTTTAAAACTCATTCTTTTCCCATCCGGTCTGATAAGAAAAGAGAAGGCTCCCGGATATGGAGAAAGTCCCCGTATAAGGTTGTGAATTTTGATTCCTGACTCCATCCAATTGATAAGAGTATCTTCTTTAAAAATCTTGGGTGCCGGCTTGAGTTTTAGTTCTTGATTATTTGTTTGAATTATTGGATTGATTTCTCCTTTTGAAATAGAATCGATAGTACGGATAACTAATTTTGCTCCAAGTTTCATTAGTTTGTCGTGCAATTTCCCAAAATCATCCGTAGCTAAGATGTTAAGTTTCTCTTGAAAAAGAATGGCACCGGTATCTATCTTCTCGTCAATCAGAAAGGTGGTGACACCGGTCTGTGTCTCTCCGTTGATGAGCGCCCAATTGATAGGAGCGGCACCACGATACTGTGGCAACAATGATGCGTGCAAATTGAACGTACCCATCGGCGGAATTTCCCATACCGCTTTGGGTAACATACGAAAAGCTACGACGACTTGAATGTCCGGCTTCAAATCTTTCAATTCCTGGATAAATGCAGGATCTTTCAGATTTGTAGGTTGCAAAATTTTCAAATTATGTCGGAGAGCATATTCTTTCACGGCGGAGAGGTGTATTTTTTTTCCTCTTCCGGCGGGGCGGTCAGGTGCCGTGATGACTGCAGGAATGCTAAATCCGGATTGATGTATGCTGCGTAGTATCTCTACGGCAAATCCGGGTGTTCCCATGAATACGATTGAGATTTCTTTTTTCATAAAACTTTATAAATAAAAAAGTCTGCCTCCATAGAAGCAGACTTTGAGATATTTTTTACTCTTAATCAACAATATGTTATTTGCCAAGCTTGGCTTTTGCAAGAGCAATATATTTACCTACATTTCCGGCTTCTTTGGAATTGGGATAGTCCTTTTTGATTTTCTCGTATGTGGACAAAGCATTTTCCCAATCTTTTTGCAATTCATATATCCAAGCTATTTTTTGAAGATAAATAGGTCCGATAAATTCATTGTTGTTTTTGTCAATGGCTTTTTGGTAATAGGTGAGCGCTTTGTCGAGCTCCCCTTTTTCGGCATAAGCATCACCGATAATTCCTATGTCCAGACTTGATACAATGTGATCATTCACCATAAAACTCTCAAAAGTAGTGATGGCATCATCTATCTCCCCTTTTTTGTATTGAATCACTCCAACGTAATATTTGGCAAGGTTGCCTGCTTTTGTTCCTGAATAATCATCCATAACATCCAAAAATCCGGCAAATTCACCACTTCCGTTGAGGGCAAGATCCAATGAATCCCTTTCGAAATATTTCTGAGCGATATAGATAGCATTCAGTGCAGCTTTTTCTTTGGGGGCTGTCACAAAACGATCGTATGAGAAATATGCAACGATCAATACGACTATTGCTAAGAATCCAACTGTAAGATTCTTCATATTCTTTTCAATGAAAAGCTCTGTTTTACTCAAAACTTCTTCTACTGCTCCAAATTGATCTTCGGCAGCCTTGTAATTCTCCTTTACTTTATTCTTTCCCATTTTAAAAATAATTTAGCTGCAAAAGTAAAATTTTTTCAAACACAAGCATTTATTTTATTATTTTTTTTAATTTTACATAAAATTTGGTTTTATGGAAGATTCTACGAGAAAGATGAATGAGGATTTGCTGCATTTTTTATACAATTATGTGAGTGAAAATAGACAGCAAAATTTTCAACGGGTGATAGATAAGCGTACACGCTATATGACTATTGTATTAGAGAATATTTACCAGCCTCACAATGCTAGCGCAGTGCTTCGAAGTTGTGATCTTTTTGGAATACAAGATGTCCATATTATAGAAAATAAAAATCCATACAAGGTAAATCCGGATGTTGCAATGGGGTCTTCCAAATGGTTGAATCTTTATCATTACCGCCAAAAAGATGATAATACTCTTAAAACTTTTGAGTTTCTGCGGAGAAATGCTTATAAAATTGTAGCTACTACTCCTCACAAAGATGATTTTAATCTGGATGACTTGCCACTGGACGATAAAATTGCGCTTGTCTTTGGAAATGAATTGGATGGACTGAGCAAGATTGCACTCCAAAATGCTGATATGTTTGTCAAAATTCCAATGCATGGATTTACCGAAAGCTTCAATATTTCGGTTTCGGCTTCTATCATTATGCATCATCTGACAGCAAGACTTCATAAGTCAAATATTGCTTGGCAATTGTCCGAAGATGAAAAAAATGAAATTTTGCTACAATGGTCAAAACGCTCTATCAAAATGTCAAAGGAGTTGGAAGCCTATTTCCTGAAACGATATGCTTTATAATTTCTCTTAAGAAGGATAACGATTATTTGTATTGCGTAGCTTTGTGGTATGAACAAATATACTAATTTGTTCTTCGATAATTGACCGCAAGGGAAAGAAAAATATTGTGCTTATTGCTCTTTTTCCTCCCAAATATATACCGGATGTTTATCTTTCAATACAAATTTAGGTTTGGAAAAAGGAGCTAAGCGTTCCAGAAAGTCCAAAACAGCTAAGATCGGTGCGCCGTAGAAAAATTTAACATTTTTGTTGAATGACCAAAGGTGTTCTGAATAGCTGTACAATTTATAGGGCATATCCCCGATATTGTCATTGTCTCTGTCAAATCCCTGATAGTCATCCCAATAGTTGTGATCAAATTTATTGAGATTGGCTGTTTTGCCCCGGGTATAGACTTGTGTGAGATTGTTGTGCAAGTAATTTCCGGTAATTTCATTCCCTTCGAGATCCGAATGAAATAGCATTCCTACATTGCAGAAAGCGATCTCGTTCCCTTGAATGGTATTGACTTTTTCGGCTACGAAAGGAGACACATCAAAGTGGATACCGTATGCAGAATAGATAAATCGATTATTCAAAATTTGGTTGGAGGAAGTTTCTTTTAGTCCAAGGCACATTCCGGTAGAGCCTATTGAGCCTTCAATGGTGTTTTCGGTCATAATCGTAAGTTCGCTATACATCAGAAAAATACCAACCGAATTGCCGTAAAATTGATTCTTATGAATACGATTATTATGTGAATACATAAAGTGGATACTGTATCTGTTGCCGATTCCTTTGTTGTACAAAAAATGATTTTCGGAGGAGTACCACACGACCATATCACGTACATTGTGCCAATAATTATTTTGTACGGTATTGAAAGTAGAATACCATAGGCGAATAGCATCTCCTTTCAATGCCATAGGTTTACTTTCAATGGAGGATATCTCATTGTGCGCTACGAGGCAATGGTTGGATTGAAACAGATCAATACCAAAAAGGCAATCTTGAATTCTACAGTTTTCTACAACACAATAATCTGATTTGATGACTTTCACTCCGGCATCTATTTTGTCGGGAGAATCACCGGTATGTATGAGTCTGATATTCTTTATCTTAATATGATCTGCCTCGAGATAGAGGACGGATTCGTTACCCATTCCGGAGATGGTCACTTTTCCTTGTCCGTCAATGACGACATGGGGGACGGTAATGTGATAGGGACCGGTATAGACTCCAGGCTGTAGGATGATACTATCTCCCGGTTTCAAATTTTTCAGTTGCGAACTCAATGGCAGATACTCTCCGTTTTCATCCGGAAAATCAAAATCGTTTGTAAGTCCTGCAGTTTCTTGTGCAGCAAGACTTAGCGAGAGAAGAAGTAGGAGATAGAAGATGGATGTTTTCATTCGCTATATTATTATTTATGATAAATCACCTTGAAAAAATTAAGTGGGTATAGTTAGGGGCTGCTAACATTTTCAAATCTTTTGTTGAGTAACCATATTTCTTTCCTAAAAAAATCATTAATTTCTTTATAATGTAGGTTTCGCTCACATTTTTGTTTTTCCCAAAAATCATCATCATCTTCATTTCCCCCCAAGTAGTATGATCCACCTATCCAAACATTATTTTTGTTACAAAGAAGCGGTTCGATCAATCGAATCCTTCTTTTTTCTTGGATGTGATAATAAATCATTTCTAATTTTCATAAAGAAAATCATTTATTTTTTTCTACCAAGTGGGATAGGGCTTCATTTACCCGCATTTATAGATTGAATTATCGTATTATAAAGATTTTACATACTTGCGTTTCACAAGTACAGCAAGAAGCATTACGACAAATGCTAATAATCCGATAAAGAATCCATAGTAAGGATATGACATGGTCGTGAATTGGGCTACCTTACCTTCACCGAATACGGTTGGCATAAAAGGTTTGATACCTGCGAAAGCTCCACCGCCGTGTAAGCCCATATGGTGTCCATACCAGTAGAGTGAATACATATATAATCCCAAGAAGTAAAAAGGAACTGCACCGGCTAATATTGCCAACCATCCTAATACTTTTTTGGAAATAAGGATGAATATCAGTGCGGCTACCACAAACAATACGAAGAAATATTTTGAATTTCTCAGCACAAAGTCAAGGAATTTTAAGAATCCCGGTATTTCTTCTTGTGTCAAGGATTCTGCGGCATAGATGGGATAAGCCACGTGTTCACCGGTCTCATCAAGATCATTTACACCTTGCACGACCGGATACATACCGATAAAGTGATTGATTTTATTCATTTCGATCAGGCAGTCAGCGCCGGCATCGACAGCTAATTCCTCCCGTTCGCGGACTCCTTCGCATCCATTATAGACGCCGTCAAATTTGAATTCAATACGTATTCCTTTGGGGTACATAGCTTTGGGATATTGAATACTTTGCAAAGCTACCCACCATATTGGAGCTATGAAGGTAGCGATGATTAGAACTAATCCGATACCACCCAAAAGACGGTAAAGAATTCCAAACTTTTTACTTTCTTTATTCATCACACTATTTTTTAAAAACGTCTATTTGTAATACAAAAAAAAGGACACAATGTTCATATTGTATCCTTTTTTTTGAAGTGTTTTTT
>CAZLTF010000059.1:0-1790 GCA_964562195.1 uncultured Bacteroidales bacterium
TAGTCTTCTTTTTCAATTGTAAGGTTTAATTGTACCCACTGATCCGATATTTTTTTTTCAATATTTTTCATATACTTATTTATTATTTTATATCTGAAAATTAGGCGGCAAAGATAGGTATTATATTAATGTAAAAAATCAAATTATTTTAATTATTCTTGAGTCCGGACAAAGAATGGGCAATTTTCATAAAAAGAATTATTTTGGATGAGTTTTTTTATTTTTTGATATTCGGTGATGCCTTTGTATCAGATAGTTGAAAAAAGTAGAAATATCGCCGGAAGAAACTGATTTGAATTTGCTTGATTTTTGACCGGACTCATTCTTTATCTTCGCAAGTGGGTTGATCGTGAAAAGCCAAAATGCAATGTATTGAGTCGGTTTTTGCGAGTATCGCCAATAGCGGAATGCTTTTGACTTTGCAGAAATTTGGTGAATTTCAGCTTATTATTACGAAGAGGAATTTGTTATTTGTTTACTGGAAAGGCAGTGTCATTTGGAGGGAGAATTTTATCATTGCGAAGAACGATAATCGGGTATATCTTTCAGAAATTGATATGAATTGTCTTGATAGTTCAATTTGCAAAAGATGTGCCTAAAACCATTGGTAAGCATAAAATACTCGACGTTTAGCTGCATATTATAGCGAACGATTTGCTCAAATGTTTTCTGATTGATGTCTATATTGGGGGCTTTGCATTCGACGAGAAGCCACGCTTTATCTGCGGGTTTGAACACGACGATGTCGGCTCTTTTGGAGAGTTGATTGATAGAGAGTGACATCTCGATTGCCAACATCGATGGGGGGAAGTTTTTTTCTTCCGTTAGGTAAGCTATTGTGTTTTGGCGCACCCATTCTTCAGGTGTGAGATGAACGTATTTTCTTCTTATTTTGTCCAGAATATAGAGTTTGTTTTCCTTTCTCCGGAAGCTAAATTGAAAATGAGGAAAATTGAGTTTGGGAAGTTTCATGTATGCAGATTATTAATGTTTTTTGCGAAGCAAGAAGGCACTTATTTTGTTGAAAGCCTTGTTCCAAGCATCCCTGTCCATCACGGAGGCATCGACAGTAGCGATATAGGTCAAGTATATGCCCAAGGGAAGGAGAATAAAAGAGGCAATCCACATTCCCGAATTGGCGTCGATGATGCCATTGATGACAGATTTTTCGGCGGTGGTCGAAAGGATATGATAAATAATAAATAGTAAAACCGCAATAATCAACGGATAGCCGAATCCTCCTTTGCGGATGATCGCACCCAGCGGAGCACCGATAAAGAAAAGTAGCAAAGCGGCGATCGGGAGCGTAAATTTTTTGTGCCACTCGGCTTGATGTTTCCTGATAAACACCTTTTTGTTTTCTATGATTTCTTGATAGCTCTCCATATCCAAACGTTGGATTCGTATCTTTTTTTGTGCCTCCGTCAAAATTTTTTCTTTGGTTTTGGTAGCGGAAGTCTTAAATATAGATCTGATATATAGGGTATCATCGCCGTATTTGCTTAGTCTTATAGAGTCCACACCTTGGAAATAACTAAATTGACCGGTGATATTCTGAATGTATTTTCGCTCCCGGTTATCCATCACGCGAATGAGCGAATCCGTCCGTGACTTGAGCAGGGGGAGGTCATACATCTGATAGTTATTTTTGAATACGCCGGCATCGGTATGTCCCATTTCAAAATCCGACAAATCAAATCGTTTGTATTGCATATCAAACTTTATTCGTCTGAACTCGTGTGTCTTAGCATAATCATTTTTGTCAATGGCTTCTTGATATGATTCACCAC
>CAZLTF010000060.1:0-3216 GCA_964562195.1 uncultured Bacteroidales bacterium
TTCTTTGCGGTTTTTGGCTTGCAAATAGTCTATCTCCTTCCCTATTCCCTGTTTCCACAATGTCTTTTGTTTTTCATATAAAGTGGAAGATAAGGAGAGTCCCGTTTTCAATTCGAGTATGCTGCTCAACAATACATCCGAGTTGAGTTTTATCAACAGTTGCCCTTTTTTTACGTGTTGTCCTTCACGGACTAATATTTCTTCTATTTGTCCGTTCATTTGGGGAGATATATATGCTATTTGTTTGGCTTTTACAGTTCCGGTCGAACGAAAAGAATGCCTGACACTCTCTCTGACTACCTGCTTTACTACCACCTTCACCGCTTTTTTTGCGAGTCTCTTTTCTCCTGTTTTTGCAAGCTCTTGCTCCAATGATTTGATTATTTCTTTGTGTTTAAAGATTTCGTCTTTTATCATTTCGGGAGTCTTGTTTTGTTGACAAGATGCGAAAAATACGATGCTTATCAATGTGATTATTCGTTTTTTCATATATGTTGATTTATTTTTATTAATTTGTTAATACTCAATAAATGAATCAATTTGGCTTAGAAACTGTGATTTTCTTTGTACAAATTGAGATAGAATGTCCATCATTATTGTTGTTTAATACGAATCAATTCAAATTTATAGATGAGTGTAGATCCGGGGGGGATAATATTTGCAAAATTATAATTACCATAACCCAAAGCCGGTGGAATATAAAGGATATATTGCCCTCCCGGACTCATCATTTGCATTGCTTCATTGAGTCCGGAAATAGCTTCACCGACCTTCACGATCGCCGGTCCCCATTGATATGAATCATCAAAGACTTTTCCGTCAATAAAGGAGGCTTGATAGTGAACGACTACACTATCTCCGAGTTTGGGATTACTGCCCTCGCCTTCTTTTATTACTTTATAATATACACCGTTTTCGGTCTTCCGTATGCCTTCCTCTTTGGCAATTTCCTCCATAAACTTTTTGCCGTTTTCTATATTTTCTTGCATTGCAAGTGCTTTTCTTTTTTCTTCATTCTTTGCCAAAACCTTGTTGAAGCGGTCTATTATTTGTTTTTTAATACTATCTTCGATAATCCCTTTACCTTGCATAGCATCTTTAAAGCCATGATACATCGCTTTTGAGTTCACGTCAATATGTTGATTCTTAACACCTTCGCCATAATCATATCCGATAATATAGCTGATGCTATCCATAGATGTCCGTAGGTTTACTTTCTCTTCTTTTTTCTCTTGACAAGCTATCATGGCAACGATTAGTATTAGGCTTGTTACAATTTGCGATATTCTATTCATTTTTTCTTTTATATTATTTTGATATTCAATGTATTATTATTAATTTCCCAGTTGCATTTCCATATCTTCTTTCGAATTCAAAAGTTCTGTCATTGCATTCAGGTATTCCATTTCCGCTTGCAAATATTGATTGAAAGCCTGCGTCAAACGGAGACTTGACGAAAGACCGGTTTTGTATTTTGTTTTGGTTTTGTCATACACTTTTTGAGCGTAGCTCATCTTTAATTTTTTATTATAAAAAGCATCCAATGTATATTGCAAATTGGATCTTGTACTTTGATATTGTAAGTTGAGGGCAGCTTCTAATTGTTGTTCTTGGATTTTCAGTTTTTTGAGTTCGAGTTTTTTCTGTTGAATAATGGCTCTCGACTGCCAACTCTGAAAGATCGGTATGTTTAATTTTATCCCTGCGACTTGCGTTGGAAACCAACTTCCCTCCTCTTCAAAGAAATTAAAGTCATCACGCATTGCTTTTTTTTGATAATTGTAATAGGCTGACAATACGGGCAATAAGGCGGCACGCTTATTTTTTAGGTCTAAGACAGACAAGGCTTTTTTGGCTTGCAAAAGCTGAAAATCCTTATGCTTACCTACGGAAAACAAATCATCATCGAGTTTCATTTTGACCGCTATTTCGAGTAGATTATTAATATTTTCACTTAATGTTATCCGTATATCAAGTGGCAGTCCCATTTGAAATTTGAGGTTTTTGATAGCAATATTTTGTGTCATCTCAAGATGCTTTTTTGTATTCTCAACGTCATTGATCATAATCTTGATTTGCTCTACATCCGTATCTTCGACAAAACCTTCGGCAAATAGTGCAGAAGTTTCATCTGCCAACTGTCTTAGACTCAGCAATGTAGTATCCATCAATTTCAGGTTTTCCTGAATAATTATCACCGGATAATATGCTTTGGCAATAGAATGTTTCAACTCTTGTGCTTTCTTGTCCAGTATGACTTTTGAAAGATTAACATAGGATTTGGAGGCCTGCAATCCTACTAAATACGAACCGTTAAACAAGAGTTGTGTAGCTGTTATTCCCGCTGAAATGTTGTGAGTTTGACCAAATTTCATTTCCAGCATTCTCGGTTCACCGGACACAGGTACAAGAGGTTGCAAACCAAAAACCTTTTGATTTACTTCAATCATTGCCGGACCGATAAAATCAGGCATCAATTGTGTCGGGATATTTACAAAATAGTCGTATGCTGCGCTTGCATTGAGATGTGGCAATCCGATGGCTCTGGTTTCTACTACCTTCTGTTGTGCAATTTTGATGTCGATCTTTGTGGAAAGAATCTCAAAATTATGTTGCAAACCGTAGTCAATGGCTTCCTGTAGCGAAAAACTCATCTGTTCTTGGGCTATGCCCGAAAACATAAAAGGTAGCAATAGCAGTTGAAAAATTATCTTTTTTTTCATCATTGTTAGCTGTTAATTAATTATTTAGAATAAACTTTCTCGAAATATCCAACTCCTTTACGGGTAGCGATTCCTCGAATGTGTGTTTCAAACATCACTTCAAAAAAATCACTTGGCGTGAATGCTTCTCCATATTTCAAACGCAACTTATTGACCAATTCAATTTTAGAAAAATGAAGCTCCGCCAAAATCGGAATATTGATCTCCTTGCGGTACAAACCTTCTTGCACCCCTTGCTCCATATTTTGAATTATCAACTGCATTATTCGATTTTTTTTGTCTTCCGAAAATTTCAAAAATTGACTTGGATAGTAGCGTTTCAATTCGTATAAAATCACCGTATTGCTCCTGAAAGCTACTTCTGCCGACAAACGGCTTACTTTGAGCAATACATCTATTGCATTGCCTTCTTCTTTTGCAAATTGCTCGGACTTAATAGCAATCTGCTCCATAATGTAATTTATAACATTCTCTATTACATCCGCTTTGTTGG
>CAZLTF010000061.1:0-5131 GCA_964562195.1 uncultured Bacteroidales bacterium
TAGCTATTCTTTTTATCTATATAATTATAACAACCTAAATATCCATAACTTGGAAATTGCAAATAGCGATTATGGTGCTTCGATTTTTTATTGTGGTTGGGGATCCTCTTTTACGATTGACGGATTACTGATTCACGATGCCGAAAATACCGGAGTTGTTTTTGGTAATACCCGGGCTAAAATGATAAATAGTGTTATCGAAAATACCGGAGCTGAAGGAATATTTTTTGCCTTTGACTCACAAGTTGGCTTACTCGGAAATAAAAATGCTTCCAATTGCTCAGAGACTCAAAGAATCGTAAATTGTGAAAATTGGGAAATATTTACCGATGAATCAAGTTTTCCTTTCCCTTTTAGATTCAATGCTATTGTTGATGATGATAATGCAAATGAATATGATGAGTTAATCTTTAGTTTTGTTGATCCTTCTTCTTTGTCAGAAAAACATGATGTGAGATACAACTATTGGGGAAATAATTTTACACCTTCTGAGGATTTATATCCATCCGAATTTTATCTGTATGACCCCATCTTTGACTTGGACTGTACACTTAGCAAATCCGATAAAGAATTATTATACGAAGAAGCACAAGAAAAACAAACGCAAGAAGATTATACCGCAGCCAAAACAGATTACAAAAATCTAATACAACTCTATCCGGAGTCAAAATTTGCCAGGCGTAGCATCAAAGAACTCTATGCCATAGAACAACTTGAATCCAATGACTACAGTGAACTGAAAGAATACTTCAGAACAAATACTACGATTCTACAAGACTCACTATTAAAAAAAACAGGTGACTTTTTTGCCAATCGAAGCGATCTCAAACTTAAAAACTATCCTACAGCTATTGCTTGGTTTGAAAATATGATTCAGAACCCTCCTTCCTTACAAGACTCCGTCTATGCAATCATTGATCTCGAAAATACCTATTTGCGTATGCAAAATAGCGGCGACAAAGCTTCCAACTACATCGGTACGATGCCGGAGTTTAAACCAAAATCCGAAATAACTCACGTCAAACATACCAATTACTTGCTCTCTCTGCTGAATCCTTCCAAACAATCCAATTCTTCGGAACAAAAACTCGCCACTCTCCGACACGGTCAATTGCTCCAAAACAATCCCAACCCATTCTCTACCTATACCCAAATACAATATAAACTCGAAAAAGAAGCTCTGGTTCAAGTAAACATTTACAATAACATGGGACAATTGGTAAAAACATTCAACAAAAATACCCAATCCAAAGGGGTTCACAGCCTTGATTTTGATGCTGCTACACTACCCGGCGGTATGTATTTTTATTCCATCATCGTAAATGGTCATTTGACAGATTCCAAAAAGATGATGATCCGTTAATCGTGATACGTCCTCACGCCTTGAAGGGGGGGGAGATTATGTCTATTTTGATGTTCTCTTCCTCTTTCTTTTTTTTGTCCGTAACAAATCTCTTGCAGATAAGGTGTTGAATTACCGCTTATTATGCAATGAGATATCAAAAAAAGTTGTTGATAATATCATTGCCCATGGCAAAAGCAAAAAGGGCAAAAAGGATAATCATACCGGCGATCTGAGCATATTCCAAAAATTTATCACTTGGTTTTCTTCGTGTGATGATTTCGTAAAGTGTAAATAATACATGTCCGCCGTCCAATGCGGGAATAGGCAAGATATTCAATACGGCTAACATAATCGAAAGAAAAGCGGTCAATTTCCAAAAAACATACCAATCCCACTCGCCGGGCATTACATTCACGATCGTGATAAAGCTTCCTACTTTTTTGTAGGCACCGGTTTTGGGTGAAAAGACCATTTTCAACTGTTTGACATAATTGTTAAGTTCCTCTCCGGTCATTCTAAATCCAGCCGGAATGGCTTCTATAAAGGAATATTCTCTCTTTTTCAGTTTGATATATTCGTTTAGAGGTTTTGGGAAGATGCCCAATTTTCCTTCTTCGGGTACGTGAACGGCGATCTGCATGCTTTGTCCTTGCCGTAGGATATCGACTTGAATATCTTGATTTTTATATTTCTGCAGCTCCGCTACAAAATTTTGAAAATACGAAGTCTCTTTGCCATTGATTCCGACGATCTTATCATTCACCTCAAAACCGGCATCCTTTGCTACACCTTGGGGTGTAAATTTGGCAATTTCAAAAGGGAAAAGAATCTTATCCGGACCCAAAAAGTTATGACCGCTTTGATCCATCAGCGCTTTTTTGAAATCGGTGGAAAGGCTTAGTGTTGTTTTTTTACCATGGCGGACAATGTCCATCGTATTGACATCATCGAGCAAAATAGTAATGGGGATTTTTTTAAATTCATCCACTTCTTTGCCATCCAGTGCGGTGATCACATCGCCGTCTTGCAGTCCGGCCATCATCTCCATCGAGTCGGCTTTGATGCCATAGGTCAGATCTTGTGCGGGAATATATGATTCACCGTAGGTGGACAAAAGGGTGATATATATGAAGATAGCCAGTACTACATTCATAAAAACACCTCCCAGCATTATGATCAGACGTTGCCAAGCGGGTTTGCTGCGAAATTCCCAAGGCTGTGGATCTTTCATCATTTGCTCCTTATCCATCGATTCGTCGATCATACCGGCGATTTTTACGTAGCCGCCGAGAGGAAGCCAACCGATTCCATACTCGGTCTCCCCGATTTTCTTTTTAAACAATGAAAACCAAGGATTGAAAAACATATAAAATTTCTCAACCCGCGTTTTGAAATATTTCGCTGCAATAAAATGACCAAACTCGTGAATCAACACCAGTATGGATAATATCAGTACAAATTGTGCTATTTTGATTGCTAATTCCATTCTCTAATTTGTTTTTTTATGTGAAGTATTACACTTTCAATTTATTTATTATTTCATTTGCTTTGCGTATCGATTCCCGGTGGCATTCCTCCAGAGCTGTCAAGTCCGGATTTTTGTCAAATGTTATTTTTTCCATTGTTTTTTCTACTACCTTCGGAAGATCCAAGAACTTTATTTTTTGTGAAAGAAATGCTTCCACTGCCGCTTCATTGGCGGCATTCAAGATACAAGGTGCATTTCCTCCTCTTTTTCCGGCTTCAAAAGCGAGTGCAAGATTACGAAAAATTTGAACATCGGGTTTTTCAAAAGACAATTTTTTATATTGCTGAAAATCAAAATGTTGAATATTATTTGGAAGCCTGTCGGGATAGGTAAATGCATATTGGATAGGATATCGCATATCGGGATTGCTCAATTGGGCTTTGATCGAACCATCAACGAAATGCACCAAACTGTGTATGATCGATTCGGGATGAATGACGACTTCGATCCGGTCTATATCAACACCAAAAAGCCATTTGGCTTCAATGACCTCAAGACCCTTGTTCATCATGCTTGCCGAGTCGATGGTGATCTTGTCGCCCATCGTCCAGTTGGGATGCTGCAAAGCATCTTTTACCTGTATATTTTGCAGATGTTCGATGCTTGTATGACGAAAAGGACCTCCCGAAGCAGTCAATATCAATTTCTTGATCCGTTCCGGATTTTCACCGCTAAGAGATTGAAATATAGCCGAATGCTCCGAATCAACAGGAATCATTTCCACCCGGTTTTTGATTACCAAAGGGCTGATAATATGACCGGCTACGACCAATGACTCTTTGTTGGCAATCGCAATCCGTTTCCGGGCATAAATGGCTTCGATGGTCGGTCTCATTGCGGCGAAGCCGACGATAGCCACCAAGACAATATCTATCCCGGCAGAATGTACTATCTGCTCGATGCTTTTGCTCCCGGCAAAAACCTTAATATCTTCTTGCCGGAGAGCATCGGATATTTTTTTATAATGATCCTCGTTGGCAATGACGACAGTGGCAGGCTTGTATTGCAATGCTTGACGTATTAGAAGGTCTGCATTGTCATTGGCAGTCAAAACCTCCAATCGAAAAAAAGCCGGATTCTCATCGATAACTTGCAAGGCTTGCATGCCGATAGAACCGGTAGAGCCAAGTATGCAAATCTTTTGGGGAGCGAAGGAGGTCTTTGAAGGCATAAACTCAAAAATCTAAAATGTAATGTATTCTTCAGGATTGATAGGAACGCCTTTGTACCAAAGCTCAAAATGAAGGTGAGGTCCCGTACTCAACTCACCCGAAGTGCCGACAATCGCTATTGGTTCACCGGCTTTGATATGCTCTCCTTGTTGTTTGAGCAATACCGAATTGTGTTTATACACCGAAATATAATTAAACGGATGTTGTATGACCATCACATATCCGGTAGGCAATGTCCAAGAAGAAAACAAAACAGTACCGTCATAAATCGCTTTCACAGGAGCTTCCTTCCGGGCTACTATGTCAACCGCATAATGCCGCTCTTTCGGGTCAAACTTTTTGATTATCAGACCTTTCATTGGCGGAAAGAAGTGGATACCACCGGATAAATTCTTGTTAAATCTTAGCTCTTTCTCATTCTCAAAAAAAAGATTGTAGGCATTTTCTTTTTCGTATTCCATTCGCAGAAGACTGTCTTTCTCGGTAGTCCGGTATTGGATGGAATCGTAATTTTTGGGCGTATTGTTGGTTTCTTTGCGCGGACTGATCGTATCGATGATGTCTTCGCCGCTGATGATCTTTTTGATGTCTTGAATGTATTTCTCGTTGCTTTGTGTGTAGTATGTTAGCGAATCCAGCTTGTTTTGAAGTCTGATGACTTTCTGATTGAGACGGATATTGGCAAATCCCGGTATATATTCTTTCAGTGGAGTAAAAGCGATCATCACAAAAATAAGCATGGTCAAAATAAGCACCAACGTACCCAATACGATGAAGACATTAAGTCTCGAAAGACGAATGTTGTATTTGTCTTCAAAAGTATTTTCATTGACAATCACAAGACGGTATTTGTCCCGCAATTTTTTGATCCAATTCTTCTTCTTATTACTTTCTTTTTTCATATCCGAAATTCGATGCAAAGGTAAAACAAATTCTATTGTGAAAATGTTTGAATCTTATCTTAATAAAAATTAACGCTTTTTCCCGCTCATTTTCGGAATATGCTTTTTTGAAAACTAAAGCGATCGTGTCAATTGGCTTTTTATAGCCTTATTGGGGGTCTGCTGAAAAAACTCAAACAGGTAA
>CAZLTF010000062.1:0-7611 GCA_964562195.1 uncultured Bacteroidales bacterium
TTTTTCTTCTTGCCCTGCCAATTCGCGCGTATTGGAGATCATATCTTCCAATTTTCTACCGGAAAGTTTCCCGTAGTTATGCTCTTTGTTGTATTTTTCGACATCAAAATATACCGACCCGTCCACTTCATAGGCATATCCGTTTTGCATAATCTCTTCCGCCATTTCGATTTGTTCCATAATGTGTCCGGATGCACGGGGTTCGATACTGGGTCTCAACACGTTTAATTTCTGTAGATCCTCATGATAGCGATTGGTAAAATACTGGGCAATTTCCATCGGCTCGAGTGACTCCACCCTTGCTTTTTTTGCAATTTTGTCTTCCCCTTCGTCGGCATCATGCTCCAAATGCCCTACATCTGTAATATTACTCACATATCGCACTTTATAACCGAGATGCTTCAAATAACGATAAACAATATCAAAGCTTACTCCCGGGCGGGCGTGCCCCAAATGTGCGTCTCCATATACGGTCGGACCACAAACATACATCCCAACAAAAGGTGGCTTATTAGGTACAAAATCCTCTTTCTTTCCGGATAGTGAATTGTATATTTTCAGACTATTATCCATATTCTACTTTTTTGCAAAGTTATATTTTTTTTGCGTCGTAGAATTATTTTTTTTGCCGGAATATTAGAATGTTATTCAAAGATGATGCTATCATCCGATAACATATTTTATGGTCTGCATATCACATGTTATTGTTTTGCTATCCGGGAGTAACAGCCGAAGCTGTCCATACTCAGTCAGCCCTATTATCCGGGCAGATATGAGTTCGCCCTTGTATCTATATCGCGCACACATATCATATTGGTAAAGCAATTTTAGATAAGAGCTTTCAAGTTGCTCCCACGTGATTTTTTTCAATTGCTCATAATGCTTGTAAATCAACATCGTCACATTGGATAACAACTCATCCGGATCGTAATCTTCGCGGGTTTCTAAGCTTAAAGAGGTAGGATTTGGAATATTTCCGGGAAACGAGGATTCATTAATATTGATTCCTACACCTATTATGGCATATTTGATTTTTTGATTTTGAATAAATAGTCGAATCAAGACTCCGGCAATTTTTTTATCATCGATATAGATATCATTTGGCCATTTGATTCTTATCCTTTCTTTCTGTTTGCAATATTTTTGCAAGAAATCTACAATTGCGAGAGATATGATAATATTTAACCGAAACTGATCGGAAGGTTTCAAAAATTGAGGAGCAAGTAAATAACTAAACAGAAGGTTTTTGGATTTTGATGAGTACCAACTATTTCCGACTTGTCCTTGCCCTTGTGTTTGGAATTTTGTATTCACTACAAGATGTTCTTGGAGATCATTATTAGAATTAATCAATTCTTCGACGAACATATTGGTAGAATCAACCTGTTCCAGCCGGATGAAGGAATGCAAGTGCGTTTTCATAATAATTATCGATTTCGATACTGTCGATAATCGAAGGTTTCGATATTATAATCTCTATAAGGGTCACAAAGCCCTTTAATAAACCGGGTTTTAAAGACTCTTGATAAAGATATTCTGTATCCAAAATAAAAATCAAAGCCTGTGATATCATTCAATCCGAAGATATTACTAAACCGGTCGCTTCCCATCATAAAATTTCCAAAACGTAGTGCCAAGCCCACCTTAGGTCTTTTCCAATTGTAGTCATAAATCGTGAGTGGAACTCCGATATCAAACCAGCGTGTTTCATAACGATAATTGACTGTTATCGAGCTTGATCTCATTAAATAATCTTCACCGAGATTAAATGGAATCACAACTTTGGCATGCAAAAAATTTCTTGAATTGATAGGATAATCCGCTTCGATATTCAATACGGAAGGGAGATACATTTTGAAGTAGCTTCCATGTTCTTGGCGTAAGGTCGGATCGAAATATTTCTGCAATTTCAGATCAAAGGAATTTAATGAATTTGCAACGATCGTATCAGAATAATCTTCCCAATGAGAATTTGCATTTTTGTAAATATGAGCCGAAGAATTTCGATAAAAATTAACATAGCCCAAGTCACTTAAAGAAACGGAAATACGGTAGTTGTAGGGTTCATAGTCCCACTCACATATTCTACCATGAAATGGATATTTATGAATGTGGGCAGTACGTTGGTATGTAATTCCGATATCCCCTCCAAATCCAAAGTTGTTGAAGAATGGTGATGTAAACGAAATATTCTTATAGTTTGCATCCCTGTCAATAGAACCACCGGTGGCATATTCAAAAGATGCCATTGGAAAATCGGCAACGGTATCATTATAAACAACATATTCGACATCATCAAGTCTAAAATAGCCTCCAAAGCTGGCAAAAAGAGGCTTTAATGTCACACCGGCTGCAAGGAAGTCCCATCCTTCACGAAAAAAAGTATAAGCAAATCCAAAACCCACTTCCGACCAGCCCAAATAACCCAATTTCATTTTTTCCGGCTCATGATGAATAAAAAGCGTATTGTGCTGATAATCAAAGTCAATGGCTTCGTATAAAAAATTCCCAACATCTTGTGTCATATTCTCAAAACTAAACAATTGTTTGGATGCAGTAGTCAAAGAGAATGCGTATCTTTCATAGGCAATCATTGCGCCCGGACCCATAGTATGATTGTAAAGATTGCCAAATTTTAATTTATCATTTCGATAAATATCAAAATACCGGAGCTCATCCTCACTATCATAATACGTGGGAATTTGATAGTCTTCCACAAAAAAACTATTAATACGATAATCGCTTCCTTTCAAAAAAGCATAATTGCTATTCATCGAGAAGCTATTTCCCAACAGGTTGATATCAAGATAAAGCTTGTTGCTGGTCATTTTTGAAGGATTGTCGTAGGTATCATACAATCCGGAATAATTTCCACCTGACAAAGCCAAGAAATCTTGGGCATACAAATCCTGATCCACAACAAATGCGGATAGGATCGTCAAACAAAAAGAAATTATCTTCACCAACCTCATCAAGCTACAAAATTAATATATTTTTATTGTTTAAAAAGACATTATTTAATTTTTTTCAAAATCATTCGCTATACTACCAAGTCTGTGCAATTTTGATAGAAGGAATAAAACAGCGAAATAGAAAAGTTATCTTATGCGTCCAAAAGAATAATTTCATGTTTCAGTTCCGCTTTGGCAGCCAACATTGCTGTCACTCCACAGTAACGGTCTTGGGATAATGTAACAGCTTTTTCAATCTTCGCTATAGGAAGGTCTTTTCCTTTAAAAATATATTTTAGAGTGATCGTTTTATAATATTTTGGATGTTCGTCGGTTAGTTCACCTTCGACTTCAACATTAAAATCATCAAATTCAACGCGCATTTTTGCTAATATTGACACCACATCCATCCCTGTACAGCCTCCTAATGAAACTAAGGAAAGTGGTTTGGGGCGAGGACCTCTGTCTTTTCCGCCCACATTTTCCGTCGCATCAAGCATTATTGAATGTCCGTTTACCATAGCTTCAAACGCCATTTCTTCTTTCCACTCTACATTTATCTTTTCTTTCATCTATCACTATTTATTTCGTAAAATTATTATTTAACTCCCAATATTTAACGTTTCAAAATATATTCATTTTTGTTAAGTATTAACCACCACATTTAGAAAATGTTCATAATGACAATTATTCTGACTATTCTGTACAATTTATCAAGAAATTTCCGGATACTGTTCCTGTTTGAATCGAATCAATTATAATGCCATTTTGATTCACACGAAAAACCTTTGATTTCGCAACGTAATCCAAGGGGTCGGACACAAGCAATTCCCTATATCTCTCATCAAAAAAAAGTGAATAGACGTTCTGTATATTACAAAACAATTTCAATCCTAAAGAATCCGTTTCCACATTCTTTTGATAAATTGCGTTTTTATACTTAAAGTACAAACAATTATTATATTTATTATATGCAAGACCGATGGGATGTGTATCTTTTTCAGGGAAAATATAATCGTGATATATTTCAAATGTTAGGGGGTCCAAACAAAAGAGATGTCCTTGAGTGTCATCATAATGGGGAATTCCTTCCCAGCCTTTTCCTGCACACATCACCCACAGGCGATTTTGGCGGTCTATAATAGCCCCTGTTGGCTTTGGTGCTACGGCAATAGTAGTCAAATATGTATCTGTCTGTGTGTCAATTACACTAATCGTACTATCTATCCCAAATCCTCCTTGATTAAGTACAAAGAGTCGATGATTCCACAATAGCAATTTTTCCGGTCCGGTATTGGTATGGATTGATTTTATCAGCTCCGGATGAACCGAATCTTGAAGTGCAAA
This sequence comes from uncultured Bacteroidales bacterium, assembly GCA_964562195.1. Lineage (GTDB taxonomy): Bacteria > Bacteroidota > Bacteroidia > Bacteroidales > S143-32 > S143-32. The sequence continues at coordinate 4,299 of CAZLTF010000062.1, forward strand.
CACTTTAATGGTATTATCCCAGGCGCTGACATACAACTTGTTAAGATCCGACAAAACGTATCTTGGAAAGTGAATATTTTCGATTGTATGAAGCGACTCAAAATCAGACTGAGAAACAATCTCAATCTTATCCGCATTATTGACCACAACATAGATATATCTCCCCCCGATTGAATATACCGACTGAACAATATTCCCGAGGGGAAAGTCATTTTTGGTTTGAAAAATGTGATGAAAGACAGTATCTTTCACACGATCATAAAAATCAATAGTTCCCGAACCGGATTGAAAACGACCTTCATTAACAATAAAAAAACCGGATCTTTGAAAAGCAGGGACAGGCTTTTGGATAAGCGTCTCCCGACAGGATAAAAACGACAGAATAAAAGTAAAAAAAATAAAATTCTTAAATTTCATTTCAAACATATAATCATATCATCAATTAACTCAAAAAGTAGAATTGGGAAATAGATTTTCCCTTTCTGTTACAGACAAAACAGGAATCTCCGAATGGTTAATTATAGGACGCGCATTTGTACTAAAAATAACATTCAAAGGAGATCTACTCATCACTGCCACAATAGCTATCAAATCGGCATTAACTTCTCTGGCATAAGAAAGTGCTTGTTTTTCAAAATCTTCTGATATTAAATCAATTTGATAATAAGCCACACCTTCTTCTTCAAGAAAATTAACTACTTGCTTTGTATATTGGCGAATGATAGTATTCAAAGCGGAATCTTTAGATGGAAAAAGTGATATAATATCAATTTTAGCATTAAAAATTCTTGCAATTTTTGAGGCAAAGGGAACTTTTTGTCTTGTTTCTTGTGAGGCATCGAGGGGCAACACAATCCTCTTGATTCCTCCCGAAAAATCAAAATTTTCACGAATAGTAATAACCGGCACTTCCGTGAAAGAGATAATTCTAAAAGCATTACTCCCGACCCAAAATTCATCAAATCCGGAAATACCATGCGTTCCGGCAATAACCAAATCCATTTTTTCTTCTTTTGCGACCAATGCTATCTGCTCATGAACTTTTCCATCTCTTATACAATATGAAAAATCTCCCTTGATAAAATCCTGATATTTGAAAATAAGTTTCTCAAAAGATCTCACAACCTGAACATTCCGATCTTCTTTCGTTTGCCCTTTGGTAAAAGGTAGAAATGACGACAACTCTTTATGAATCCATATCATTTTAATATTTGCCTCCATTTTGTTGGAAATATCTATTGCATATTCCAAGGCGTGGATAGAATCGGGCGAAAAATCAATTGCTACTAAAATATTTTTCATCTTCACATCTTTTTAATTTGACAAAAACACCACTCTTCCAAAATCACACACACTGCAATAAGGCTTCTTCACCTCATTTACTCTTATATATACGGCGAAATTACAAAAATAATATATCCATCAGGATAAAAATGCAAAATATTTTTTTAATATGGATGCACTTTCCTCATTGGGGGTAAAAATTTCCAACACTCCACCTTTGTTAGCACTGAGAAATATATCAAGGCTTTCTATAAGATCTTTTTCGTTCTTCGCAAAATAGTAATCAAGATGAAATGCTTCGGCAAGGCTTTTTGCTTGATAACTATGTTTTACTTCAAAAAAATTCTCCAGAAAACCGGTATCGGAAGGTCCTTGAATAAAGCGAAAAATATTTCCTCCTTGATTATTTATCACGATTATTTTCAGATTATCAGGAAAATGTTGATTCATCAATGCATTGGAATCATAAAAGAAACTTAAATCTCCGCTGATCACAATATTTTCTTTATTGGAAAGCGTAGCATACCCCACTGCAGTCGAGATACTACCGTCAATCCCACTGGTTCCTCTGTTGGAGAATGTAGAAAAATCGCGAGCATGATCAAAAAGTTGCGCATAACGTACGACAGTACTATTGCCAAGATGCAAAATACTCGTTTTGGGAATACGATCCAGAAGAACATCAAAAACTTTCAGATCTGTCCAAGGACAATCCTTCATAAATTGAGAATGTTTTTTCTCGACTTCATCCTTCAAAGTCATCCATTTGTTCCGGTAATCCGATGTTTGTCCGGTATCAAAATGAACATTCTGCAGGAAAGTACCAAAAGAGACCGGAATCTGATGCGTCAAATGCAAATAAGTATCCATATATTCCTTCTTCTCATCAATATGCCAGTGCATATAATCGGAAGCACTACGCAGAAAAGATTTAATTTTTTTGGAAACAATAGCCCCACCGGTAGTGATTAGTAAATCCGGCATAAACGATTCACTCTGAGCATCCGGAATACTTGCCAACAGCTTATCAATTCCCGAAATACTATGAGGCAACTGCATATTTGAGAGTGTTTCGCTTATTATGATACAACTGTCGTCCACCGCATCCGTAAGATTATCCATTGTTTTTTGAGAACACTCTCCTTGACCGATGATTATCATCTTTCGTTCAGCTTGATTCCATCGGGACCGTAAATTATTCCAAGCACTTTCATCAAGATTTGAAAGGCTTGGGAAGGCTGTAATTTTTCTTGATTTTTGCGAGATATCCTCCTTATTTTCAATCGAATACAATGGTTCTACAAAGGGCAAATTGAGATGTACAGGTCCCTTGTGAGAAGATGCCAGAAAGTATGCCTCATTTATCAATCTATCCGCAAAACGAATATCATTCTCATCCACCAGGCGATGAGACAAGTGATAACTTTTTACAATAAAATTGTCATATATACCATTTTGTCTCAAACTCTGTCCATCTCCTTGATCTATCAAAAAATCAGGTCTATCCGCCGTAAGAATCAAGAGTGGAATTTTCTGATAATACGCTTCGGCTATCGCGGGTGAGAAATTCAAGGCGGCGGTCCCGGAAGTAGAAACAAGAACCGTCGGTTGCTGAGTTTTGAGACTCAATCCCATAGCAAAAAAACCGGCACTACGTTCATCGACAATGCTATGCTTACGAATACCCTTTTGCACTCCAAAAGATTGAACCAGGGGAGCATTTCTGGACCCCGGACATATCACCACATCCTCTACCCCACTATTTACCAGTATTTCTGCAAGTCTTTGGGGTATCATATTCATTTTTCTCATTGTGCAAAAGTAGTGAAAAAAATAGTGAAAAAAATACAAATAGTGAAACACTCATTTTATCACGAAATTTTCATCGATAAAATTTTGCATACTTGTCTATCTCACAAAAAGGTGTACTATTTATACTATTTTTCATAACAAATTGACAAACTCAAACGTGAGAATTCAATCCGGAAAGAGAGTCGTTTTCCAAGATGTGAATTTAAAATTTGCCCTG
>CAZLTF010000063.1:0-2307 GCA_964562195.1 uncultured Bacteroidales bacterium
CTGTCATTCCGGACTTAGTGCGTCATAGAATTGTATAGCTGATTCATTAGCTTATTTTCTATTCCTTTTTCAACAGGATAAAATAAAACTCTTTGACATCCACGATCCGGAGACCTACAGCGAAAATCAAGGCAGCAGACAAGCCCCCTAAGAGTTGCCAATACCAGAGTGTTTCTAATTGTTTGGCGAAATAAAATATTCCTAATGTCAGAAAAATAAAGATAATCAGAGAAAACAAATAGCGTATATTAAGATTGAATTTGAAATAGCGGTGTGCAAGGTAGATTTGCAAAAGGGCAGTAATCCATTGTGCGATAAAATTGGCATAGGCACTACCCAAAGCAAAAAAGCGGGGAATCAAGAGGATATTTAGCAATAGGCTGATTATCATACCGGTAAAAGCAATTTTGTTTAGGCTTTTTAAGTCTCCTTTGGCAGTCAAGAGAGTGCCGAATACGTAAGTGCTGGCATAACCGACGAAAGCCATCATCAGAACAGGAAAGAGTCGAACAGCTTCATCCAATCGGTATTGAAAGGTAGAAACTGCCTCTCCGGCTTGTTTGGGGTAAAGCAGTACAATCATTTCTTTTGAGAAGAAAAAAGTCATGATAGCAAAGCTAATACTTACAACAAAAAGAATATTGAAGGAAATACGTACTAAGTCACGAACCGGTTCTTTCTGTTTGATCATATACGAAAATGCCGGTAACAACAATACTGCAAACAAAAAAGCAATCTGATTGGCAGCATCCAAAATCCGGAAACCTTGCGCATAAATTCCCGCTTCGTGGGTGCCTGTATTGCCGGGCAACAGGCGTTCCAATAAGACCGAATCAATACGTGCATAAATCCCCATCAGCAATATTAATAATGCAAAAGGAGCAGATTTTTTTATTATCAACAAATAAAAAGGAATATCCCATTTGGGCAAACGAAAATGTGAATGGCGGGCGACAATGATAAATGCAATCAAAACCGTAATGATGTATGCAAGTGTCTGAGCCAGAATAAAATATTCAATTCTAAATGCAGTTGTCAATACCTTGCCCCATAGCAATATTCCTACCAGAAGAATCATCAACAGACGATCCAGAACAGATAAAAAACTATCCGTTCTAAATAAGAGTAATCCGGAGATATTGGAGCGAAGATACAATAATAAGGATAACAAAAATTGGTTGAAAGTAACAATCGCAAGGAAGCGAAAATGAAGACTATCGTAGCCAATTAGCAATGCGGTAAGGAAGGTAAGCACTAAATAAACGCCGCCAAGTATCATTTTCATCACAATTATTCTCGAAAAATGCTTCCGGATAAGCTGTTTGTTTTGTGCAATATTGCGATTGTTAAAATTGCTAATGCCCATATCCAGGAGAATATTGAAGAGAAAAGAGAAGTTGAAAATCGCAAAATACAAACCATAATTCCCTGTGCCTACGACGTTTTGAACCGTTCTGTCAATCCCAAATACCCAAAATGGCTTGATCATCAAATTGAGAAAAAGGAGTAAAAATAAATTCGACAAAAACTTTCTTTGCATCATAGAGATAAACACATTAATTTTGCGGCAAAGATAAAAAAGAAAAGTTTGAGAATCGCAGTAAATACAAGATTATTATTAAAAGGAAAATTGGAGGGAATCGGATGGGTAAGTTTTGAGAATCTCAAACGCATCACGCAGGCACATCCCGAGCATGAATTTTTCTTTCTTTTTGACCGTCCATACAGCGAAGAGTTTATCTTCTCCGACAATGTGAAACCCATCGTAGTTTCTCCTCCGGCGCGCCATCCTGTTCTGTATTTGATATGGTTTGAAATGAGGATTCCGGCGGTGCTAAAAAAAATTAAGGCAGACCTTTTCTTTTCTCCCGACTCCTATTTGTCACTCCGCACCGGCGTTAAATCCATTACTATTTTTCACGACCTGAATTTTATTCATCGTCCCAAGGATGTACCTTTTTGGGCACGTCAATACTATCAATATTTTTTTCCGCGATTTGCCCGCAAGGCAAATAAAATCATTGCCGTTTCGGAATTTACCAAGCAAGATATCATCCGGCAATATGGCGTCCCTCATTCCAAAATTGAGGTGATTTATAATGGTTCAAACGAACAATTTGCGCCTTTGGCGAAAGCCGGACAAGAGAAAATACGTGAACAATATACCGCTGGAAATCCGTTTTTTGTTTTTGTCGGAGCCTTCAATCCCCGCAAAAATCTTAGCAATCTGTTTCGTGCTTTTGATATGTATAAGCAAAAAATGAATGATAATATGAAACTTATTGTCATTGGCGAAAAAATGTATTG
>CAZLTF010000064.1:0-11462 GCA_964562195.1 uncultured Bacteroidales bacterium
AGCAGCAATTCCAAAACCCGAAAAACCACCTTTGCCTCCGCGTGAAATGGCAATCAAAAAATTGGAAGAACTGCGTTTAAAAAAATTATGGCAACAGGAGAAAGAAAAAATGTATTTTACCGAATTGGTAGATATTCTGAGAGAATATATTCATTATCAGTTTAATATAGATTCTTTTGAGATGACAAGTTTTGAAATACTTGAAGCTTTGAATCCGCTATCTATCAACACGGAAGCAATGAACAAACTAAAAGCAAGTTTGAATATTGCCGATTTGGTAAAATTTGCAAAATTTAAACCCGTACCGATGGAAAATGATCTGGCATTGCTCAACATTATCGATTTTGTAAATGAGTCTGCCTTCATAAAAGCCCGTGAAGAAGAAAAAAAGACAGAAGAAAAGAAAGAAATGGCAGAAAACCCAATGGCAGAAGAAGAAAAAGAGAAAAAGGTGAATGAGAAAGAAGCAACAACGCTAAAAGAGGAAAAAGATGTTTAGATTGAATGAATTAAGATGGGATTCGCCACAATACCTCTATCTATTGCTGCTTTTGCCCCTTATAGCAGCGTGGTTTTGGTATAAATACCGCAAAGACTATCCCGTATTGAGGATATCATCAGCAGACGGATTGGGCACCTTGCCCAAAACAATCAAACAGCGTTTGATACCACTGCTATACGTATTACGATTGTTGGCAATAGCCTTTACCATAATCGGACTGGCAAGACCTCAGACCGTCAACCATTCCAAAGATTTTTCGATCGAAGGAATCGACATTGTGATGGCAATGGATATCTCGACAAGTATGTTGGCGATGGATCTGAAACCCAACCGATTGGAAGCAGCAAAAGAAGTAGCGATTAACTTTATCGACGACCGTCCCAACGACCGGATCGGCGCAGTCATTTTTGCGGGAGAAGCATTTACCCAATGCCCCTTGACGACCGACCACAAGATGCTAAACCGTTTGATACGCGGTATCAAAAGCGGAATATTGGAAGACGGTACTGCCATTGGCGATGGCTTAGCGACGCTTATCAACCGTCTCAAAGACAGCAAAGCCGTCAGCAAAGTAGCCATTTTGCTCACCGACGGCGAAAACAACAGGGGATCAATGGACCCGCATTCCGCTGCCGAAATTGCCAAAAACTACCATATTCGTGTTTATACCATCGGAGTCGGTACCCGCGGCAAAGCGCCTTATCCGGTACAAGGAATGATGGGACAACAAGTAGTGCAAGTAGATGTGAATATCGATGAAGACCTACTCAAAGATGTAGCAGAAACTACCGGTGGCAAATATTTTCGTGCTACCAATAACAGAAAACTAAAATCTATTTACGAAGAAATCAACGAATTGGAAAAATCCAAAATCGATATCACCAAAATAGAAAACCGTAGTGAAGCCTTCTATATTTTTGTTTTGATAGCTTTGGTATTGGTTATTAGCGAATTTATTTTGAAGTATTTGTACATTAAGACAAACCCGTAAAAAACAGGATTATTATGAATATGTTTCGATTTGAAAATCCAAATGTGCTTTATACATTGCTTTTTTTACCCATTGGGTTTCTTATATTCTTGCTTTACCTGCGGTGGAAAAAGAAAGTCGTTGCCCGTTTTGGTGATGAAGAGCTTATACGGAGACTGATGCCGGATCGTGCGATTGCTTTTATTTGGATAAAATATGCATTATTGTCCGCTGCCATATTGTTTTTGATCATTGCCTTAGCCAATCCGCAGTTCGTTTCCAAACTTGTGGAAGGCGAACGCAAAGGAATTGACATTGTGATTGCCTTGGATATTTCCAATAGTATGTTGGCGGAAGATGTTCAACCCAACCGTCTGGAACGCTCCAAAATCGCCATCTCAAAGATGATTGATAAGCTTGCCAATGACCGTATCGGTCTGGTAATATTTGCAGGAAAAGCCTACAAAGATATTGCCATCACAACCGACTACACCGCAACAAAGTTTCTGGTTCAGAATATCCATACCGGTGATATTGCTACACAAGGAACAGCCGTAGGTGATGCCATCGAAGAAGCAATGACATCCTTTGAAAATACAGGCGCCAAAAGCAAAGCTATCATTATTATGACCGACGGAGAAAACCACGAAGAAGGTGCTATCGAAGCCGCACAGAAAGCCGCCGAACAGGGAATAAAAGTTTATACCGTCGGTATTGGCTCCCCGGATGGTGTGCCGATTCCTCTGTACGATAGCCATCACAATCGTCGCGGATACAAAAAAGACAGAGACGGCAATACCGTAATGACAAAATTAAATGAAAACTTCTTGAAAGAACTCGCCGATGCCGGAAATGGTATGTATGTGCGAGGAAATAATATCTCTTATACATTGGAAAAAATTTATGATACTATCAATCAACTGGAAAAAACAACATTTGAAAAAAGAAAATTTCAAGACTATGATAATAAATTCCAAATTTATCTGTGGATAGCATTATTTTTCCTAATTTTGGAAATCCTGTTTTTCGAAAGAAAAGGAAAAATAATTCAAAAAATAAGAATCTTTGATAATAATTAGTGCGTAAATATATTGTTGCGGTCTTTTCAAATGAGATTTTGAAAAATCCGGAATTTTTGCAAAAAACAAAATATAAAATTTTTGACAAATGAAAAAAATAGTTTTCTTGTTTTTAATGTTTTATAGCATATTGGGTGGCTACGCCCAAAAAGAAAATAAATATATAAGAAACGGCAATAGTGACTACCGTAAAGAAAAATATGAAGAGGCAAAAAAAGAGTATCAGCAAGCATTACAAAAAAATCCAAAATCTGAAAAAGCTTTGTTTAATTTGGGAAATGCCAATTTTAAATCCGAAAAATTGGACGAAGCAGAGCGGCAATACACCTCCATAGCCAACAACCTATCACTCTCCCCGAAAATTCGCTCGGGAGCTTTCTACAATCTGGGAAACACCTATCTCAAAAATAAAAAAATCGACGAAGCCATCGAAACTTACAAAAAAGCTTTAAGGCTCAACCCCAAAGATATGGAAGCTAAATACAATCTGGCTTTCGCCAAAAAAATGAAACAACAACAAAAACAAAACAAAGACAAAAAAGATCAAGAAAAGAAAGATCAAGAAAAGAAAAAAAAGCAAGATAAAAAAAAGGATCAAGAAAAGAAAAAAGATCAAAACAAAAAAAAGAATCAAGACAAAAAAAAGAATCAAGAGAAAAAAGATCAAAAGAAAGACGAGAAAAAAGATCAACAAAAGAAAGATCAACAAAAACAAGAACAACCACAAAATCCTGAAAACGGAAAACAAAAACAAGAACAAAAACAAAAAGTAAAAAGACAAAAGATGTCCAAAAAAGACATGGAGAAAATGCTGAAAGCAGCCAACAACAACGAAAAGAAAACATTACTGAAAGTCAAAAAAGCCAAAAAGAAAAAAGTAAAATCCAAAAAAGTAGAAAAAGATTGGTAAGAATTTTGTGCAAAACAAACACGAAAAAAAAACGTTTAAACAAAAAAAGAAATCGCAATGCGTAGATACATTTTATATATCATTCTGTTGGTTGGATTTAACAATTTTGCCCAAGAAGTGGACTTTCATGTTTCGGCTCCGCAAATAGTAAGTGAAGGCGAGCGTTTTCAGATTGAATTTGTAATCAATAGTAAGATTGATGATATTCAGTTTCCACGTTTCCCGGGCTTTCAAAAAATCGGCGGACCTTACAGCTCCCATAGTTCCAATAGCTCCTATATCAATGGACAGTGGCAACACAATTCGACCGACACCTACACGATAATGCTCTATGCCAAGAAAGCCGGCACATATATCATTCATAGTGCCAAAGCTATTGTCAAAGGCAAAGAATACTTGACCGAAGAAGTGAAAATCAAAGTCGTCAAAGGTGCCGCCACACAAGGTGGAAATAGCAATGCAGGAAAGGCTACTACTTCCGGCAAATCCTCCAACGATGAGATGAAAAATCTCAAATCCAACATCTTTATCCGTCCCGTAGTCTCCAAATCCAAAGTATATCTCGGTGAAGAATTTACGCTGACATACAAACTATATTTCGCCGTTAACCTTTCCAATGTCACCTCTACAGAGTTAAATACCTTCTCGGGATTCTGGTCCAAAAACCTCATTGAGAAGGCACAGCAATACAAACAATATGAAGAAATATACAACGGAAAACGCTATAGAGTCGCCGAATTGGGCAAGTTTGCTCTCTTTCCACAAAAAACCGGTAAAATCAAAATCCCGGCAAAAAAAATTGAGCTTACCGCTCAAATAAGACGCAAACAAAAAAGGAGAAGAAGAGGCTCGATTTTTGACAGTTTCTTTGATGACCCTTTCTTTAGTCAAATGCAGAATGTAGATGTCGAAGTATATGCTCCTCCTGTCACAATCACCGTCAAAAATCTACCGGAAAAAGGCAAACCGGCTAGCTTCAAAGGAGCCGTAGGAAATTTTACCATGACATCAAATATAGACAAAGAAAATGCAAAAACCAATGATGCTATCACGCTGAAAGTGACTATCAAGGGAAAGGGAAATATCGAACTTTTTGATGGACCAAAATTAAATTTCCCACCCGATTTTGAAATCTATGACCCCAAGATTGACCAACGCATCAACACTTCCGAGTATGGCATCTCAGGTACAAAAACTTTTGAATATCTAATTATTCCGCGCTCGGCGGGAGACTACAAAATCAATGCATCGGATTTTACCTATTTCAACCCCAACCGCAAAAAATATATCACCCTCCATACACCCGAATACAATCTCCATATCGAAAAATCAAACAAAGATGACAACATCTCCACCTATCAAGGTAGCTCCGGCGCAAAACAAGAAATCAAAACCTTGCATTCGGACATTCATCACATCTATACACATATCGACAAACTTCAAAAAGCAGAACCTCTCTTCTGGGGAAGTGCTTGGTTTTACTTCTTCTTGTTTTTTCCCATTGCGGCATTTATTATTTTTACGGTCGTAATGAAAAAGGAATTAAAAAAACGGGGCAACCGTAGCCTTATCCGCACCAAAAGAGCCACAGGATTAGCAAAAAACCGCCTCAAAAAATCTGAAAAATTATTAAAAGAAAACAACAAAGAAGCATTCTACGAAGAAGTCTCTGAAGCACTATGGGGCTATTTGAGTGATAAATTCTCAATTCCTTTATCCCAATTGTCGATGGCTACAATAGAAAACACCTTGACCGACAAGCAAGTTTCGGATTCACTGATCGAACGCTATACAGACCTGCTCAATCATTGTGAGTATTCGCGCTATGCGCCGGTCGAATCAGACAAGGACATGACAAATGTTTATCAAGAAGCCATCGCCTTGATAAGTGATATGGAAAAAGAATTAAAGTAAATAAACGATGAAGATAAAAAATAGCATTATGAAAAAACTATTCATTCTGATATTCTTTTCGATTGCCGGTATTCATATCTACGCAGGAGAATTGGAAGATGTATTGCAAAAAGCCAATACCCTCTACAATGCCGAGCGCTATGAAGAGGCAAGCAGCCTCTATCAACAGCTCGTAGATTCGGATATTGTATCCGCTAAATTATATTACAATCTCGGCAATGCCTATTATAAAAATGATCAGATTCCACAGGCAATATATTATTATGAGAAAGCTAAAAAATGGGACCCGGGCAATGAAGACATAATACACAATCTCGAAGTCGCCAATCAAAAAATCGTGGACAAACCGGAATTGGTTCCCGAGTTGTTTTTCGAATCCTGGTGGAAAGCGTGGCTTCGTTTTTTTTCTGCCAACCAGTGGGCGATTATCAGCCTGATCTTGTTTAATGCCATTTTTCTTTTAGCCTCTGTTTTCTTTCTGAGCCGGAGTGTCCGTAGCAAGAAGATGAGCTTCTACGGAGGATTGATCATTGCTTTTATCAGCCTTTTTTCATTTTATTTCTCCTACAAATCGTATGAATATGCGGTAAGTCACGATGAAGCCATCGTTTTTTCTCCATCGGTGGTCGTCAAAAGTTCACCCAATGACAAAAGCGTGGACCTATTTGTGATTCACGAAGGATTGAAAATCAAACTCATTGAAAATGAGGGAGATTGGTCAAAAATCCGTATTGGAAACGGAAAGATTGGCTGGATACCGAAACAGGATTACAGAAAAATATAATAAAACGGATGTGTGGTAGATATTCATTTGCAAAAATCCGGGAAGAAATCGAAAATCGTTTTCATCTCGTCACGGATGGTGCTAAATATTATCTACCTGCTTAGGGTCTGGTACGAAACTACCTTTTTTTGATAGTGCTTCGGGAGAAAACGCCAAGTTCGAGGCTTGCGAAGTGTTTGAAATGAAGGGAGTCCCGAAACTTCGGGGTAACTGTTTCAAACACGAGCGTAACAAAGAGCCGAGCGCAGCGAATACGTGAATACCTTTAAAATCAATAATACCGATGAACAAATTGGTGTTTTGTCCCAAGCACTATCTACGTAATTCATTCTTTCTCACCTGTTTGAGAGTTTTTCAGCAGACCCTATTTAATAATTTGGTATATTCACAACGATGCCTGATTCCTGCCGGCAGTTATTACGAATGGCACCGGCAAGCGAGAACTTCAATCCCTTACTGTATTCTTCTTCCTCAACGTTCCATTTTTGCATTTGCAGGTATCTGGACTCAAAGAAAACAAGCAGATAAAACACTGCATTCTCTTGCTATCATCACAGCCCCCGCCAAACCTGTGATCGCCGCTATTCATCCCCGTATGCCGGTCATTATTCCGGAAAAACACGAAAAAGAATGGCTGTCAGATTCTTCAAACAAAACCGGTATTGAAAACCTCTTGCATCATCATCTTTCCGAAAAAATAAAAATACTAAGAATAGAACAGACCGTCAATAATGTTCACAACAATTCCATTGACAACTGGAAAGTCTTTGAAGAAGAAAATATCGGCGGCTTATTTGAGTAAGCCCTCAATGTCCCTAAAAATTTATTCAGCCATCAACAAAAGTGTTTTCTTTTTCTTGATATCTTGCTTGTTGGTATATTGAGTTCTATACTCTCCATTGACAAACATTTCTGCTTGATCTGCATAATGAGGACTCATAATATTTCCGGACTGTCCGGTAGGAATGATACCCAAGGCTTTTGCGGGATTGGCAAAATCAATTAATAAACGCATAGCAGGACCGGAGAGCACTTTATATTCTCCGGAAGAATTGTATTTAAAATTCTCTTTATCAACGACTTCCATTCCACCATTTTTGGCATACGTACCCACATTGAAAATTTTATCAAATGGCTTTTTTCTACCGATAGGATGTATATGATCCAGAGTATGATGCAAACCCCATTCCCAATTTTGTATATCTTGACCATACTTATCATACAAATTTGCAATAGCTTGATTGAAAGCCGTAGTAATGATCTGTTGGCGGGTTTCTTTCCCGGGAGTATGCAGATTGTCCCACCAAGGAGAATTCTTATTGCTAAGCAATTTTTCGAGATTTGCGCGCGCCGGAAAAGAAGTAAGTAGGCGCATACCTGCGTCTTCTCCCAATTCGTCTATCATCGTTTCCTTCAAAAGATAGTATATAATCTGGGTATAAATACCGGCTGCGACAGAGTGAATATCATAATTCCCATCCCAATCTTCCAATAGCCGGATCTCTCTTGATGCTTTTTCTTTGGTTTTCGGATCCAACTGTGACAATATCAATTGTATCAATCTTATATCACGATCAGAATGCACATCCAATTGGACTTTCTTCATCGACTCCAAATCCCATTTATCTGTTTGTGACAATAAATCTTCTATCCTTTTGGCTCTATAGCCCGGCGCATAATATCCGGGGTATTCGATGCTGTCAACCACTTTGGGTGGATTATTGGCAGTCACTATCATTCCCGATTCGGGATTAATTGTTTTGGGATTTTTGTCAAAGGGATAATATCCCAGTAGTTCGTTCTCAATTTTTGAACCATCAATAATCATAAGCGGGTTGATATGCTCCGGGCGTTTGGGTATCAAACCGCTACTCCAGTAGGCAATATTGCCACTCCTGTCTCCATAAACAATATTAAGCCCCAGAAGATCCACTTTGCTTACCGCTTCTTCAAAAGAATCCAGATTTTGTGCGTGGTCCAACAGATAAAGAGCACTCATGACTTGGGTATCAATATGATTGATAATCCACCAAAGACTAATAGCACTATTTTCCGGTTTTTCGGGTAAAGAAGAAAAAATACCATCAACGATAGGACCGTGATGATTATATTTCTTTTCGACAACGACCTCTTCCATATCTTTTACTTTAAATATTTCTTTTTGTGAAGAAAAATCCTGCCAATGATCAAAATGCCAATATTGATTTGGATTTTGAGGATTTATTTTTTCACGATACAAGTCAAATTGATCAAGCGGGAATATTGTTAAACCCCACGCATATTGGTCATTGTGACCCATGATTGCGTGCGGCACACCACCGAGATAATAGCCATATAGCTGATGATCAGGATATTCCATATATGCTTCGTACCAAACAGAAGGCTGCGAATATGGTATATGAGTGTCATTGGCAAGCAAAACCTTGCCGGAGGCTGAATATTGACCGCTTATCGCCCAGCTGTTGGACCCTTGCCAGACGGGAACCGGCAACGCAGCATCCAATCGATCTTTCGCCATAGCAATATGATGCAAATAATCTTTTTCTATTCCATCCGAATGAAACATCATAGCATGATGTGTAGAATCCATTCTAAAATCACGCATATATTGATCGCCCAACTTATCCTGTATCTCGCTCATCAATGGATCTTCCTTCAATGCCGAAGTAAAACCAAAAGCCATGTACGAAATAATCGAATAAATGTCTTTTACTTCAAATTTTTGAGGAGAAAAACCGATTAGCTTAAATTCAATGGGCAGATTATCCTCTTCGATGAATGTATTGATACCATCGAGATATGCCAAAGTGGAGCTCTTTGATTTTTCATTCTTATTTTGTTGAAATATTGCTGCATTACGTTCTCCCATCTCTTTCATTCCGAGAAAACGCATGGATTTATCCACTTCAAGCAGATCTTTGCCCAATATTTCCGATAGTTTTCCTTCTGATACTCTTCGAAGCATTTCCATCTGAAAGAGTCTTTCTTGAGCATGTACATATCCTAATGCAAAATAAGCATCTTCCTCATTTTGTGCATAAATATGAGGTACTGCATACTCGTCAAAGACAACTTCCACCCGTTCGTGCAATGCCTTGAGTGTTTTCTTTCCTTCATATTCCGGCGCAGCCGATTTCAGATAATAATATGCACCCCCCAGTATCACGACAAATATCATCAAGATGGATACTACGATTTTTAAAAGCAATTTCATACGTATTCTTTTTTATTATTCAATGCAGAAAAATGTGTACTTCATAAATTTCTCGATGCAAAAGTACTAATAATCCTTATGTTTGCAAGTATTCGATATTTGTATTATAAGAGCTGCTGAAAATCACAGAAGTTCCTTCATTTATTAATTTGTGAAATGATGATTTATCCTTTGTATCAGATAGTTGAAGAAAATGGAAATATCGCCAAAAGAAACTTGCTTGAATTAACTTGTTTTTTGACCGGACTCATTATTGATATGTTTACGTAATTCGTTCTCTTTCACGTATTTAAATTTCTCAGCAGAACCTATTTACTCTCTTCCTGCCCATACGTCCAAAAAATCAGATTGGAAGTTATCGTTTATTATCTCGGATTTTCTTCAAAAAGAATTGCGATATTTTCCCCGAGAGGGGATTGTGTTGATAATCTAATCTCTCCGGATGCCATTGTACACCCAACAAGAAAGGATAGTCCGAATCTTTGTAAGCAATGGATTCTATCAATCCGTCGGCAGAGACAGCATTTGCAATAAAATCAGGAGCTATCTTTCGTACTCCTTGATGATGACTTGTGTTCACTTGCCCTTCTTTTGTCCTACAAATTGATTTTAAAAAGCTATCATTATATATCCGAATGGAATGCCGGCAAGTGTCCGCTACGGGACATCGATGGATGATATCCGTTCCTATTTCCGTAGGAATATCAAAATACAAAGTACCACCAAAATACACATTGATAAGCTGGTGTCCTCTGCAAATACCCATGATCGGCATTTTCTTTTCAAAAGCCCGCCGGATCAAGGCAAACTCAATACTGTCCCTTACCGCATCGGGAGTAGCACAAAGATGGGCTGTGTCTTCCAGTCCGTATCGCCGGTTATCAATGTCTTCTCCTCCCGTCAACAACAAACCGTCACAGCTTTCCAACATCCGCAATGCTGAATCTACTCCCAAAGAATACATATCCAATGTCTCAATGTTCGAATCGCCATATTTCAACCACTGAATATAGTGTTGATAGGATTTTTGAGGTACCGCTTTGGATACTGCTATTCGTAAGGTCGGAATATTCTTCTCTTGATGGTTTTCACAAGAAATTATTGCGATAAGCAATACAATCAAAACAGTACTGTAGGTGATATATTTTCGCATAACAATCTATTTATTTCTGAACAAACAGCCCCAAACTAATTAGTAACAGACTGACTGACAATCCGATAATGATGGTTGATACGGCAAAATGAGGAATCAGATAAAAGCCGGTCAGGATAGTTCCCAAGATACTCCCGAAGGTAGAAATGGAATAGAGTGTGCCGACTGTCGAGCCTGCATTTGTAAGATTCCTCAATTTTAATTTTACGGCAAAAGGAGAGACCATCCCAAGCAAAAAAGATGGAAATGCAAATAGAAGTAAAGCGGAAAAAACACTTGCCGTAATAACCGGAAATGTATTGGATATAAACATCAAAATATCACGATAAACAAAACCGCTTAGAATGATTAATATGCTTGCGGTCATAATTATTTTACCCAGCAAAGACGAATGGGGTTTTTGATCCGCTATTTTCCCACCCAGTACATACCCCAAACTCAAACTAAGCAGAAACACTCCGATGATAATCGTCCAAACTTGGATAGACGTTCCCAGATAAGGTCCTAAAATTCTGGAAGCAAGCATCTCATAAGCCATCACAAAAGCACCACTGAAAAAGACCGTCAGTTCCAAGTAATATGTGAGTAGTTTTTTCAAAATTCTGGAAAATCATTATACGTTTGTACAAAAAATAGGTTTGAAGACATGTTCAAACCTATTCTTTTTCATTTGTTGTATTTGCCTATAAACCCAATTTTTTTCGGATTTTTTTGGGGATAGCATCTTTGTGAACTACAAAATCAATTGTTTTTAATCTGACGAAAGCCTCCGAAGCATAAAAATATCCATCGTATATATGGTTGTTATTTCCCCAAGAATTTTTTACAATAAAATATTTGTTTCCTTCTTGATCACGAGCGAGACCGGTGATATGCATACCATGATCATCCGTCGTGGAATAATTGTCAAATCCCTCTTGACGCATCTCTTGTGTA
>CAZLTF010000065.1:0-7618 GCA_964562195.1 uncultured Bacteroidales bacterium
AAAGGTGCTTTGGCGGCAGCCAGAATGCCCGATAATGTGAACCCCGCAAAAGCTTCCTCAGGTTCGCAATTTTATATTGTACAAGGGAAAAAATATACTCGCAAAGACCTGGATTTACTCGGCAAACGCACCGGATTGGGATGGACAGAAAAACAAATCAAAACCTATGAGACAGTAGGTGGAACTCCTTTCTTGGATGGTAGTTATACCGTATTTGGTCAGGTTATTGACGGATTTGATGTGATAGACAAAATCGCAGCTGTCAAAACCGCTTCGCAAAACAAACCCGTAAAAGATGTATTAATGAATATTTCTATCATCGAATAATCCTTTGATCTCAAAAATAATACAAGAGGTGTAATGAAATTGACATTACACCTCTTTTTATACCTGCTACTTATGTCCAAAAAAATAAAATTTATTACTCTCGGATGCTCCAAAAATCTGGTCGATACCGAACATCTGATGGCACAACTGAAAGAGTCAAATCTCGACTATACTTTTGATGGGAAAGATGCCGATTTTGATTCGGTAGTGATTAATACTTGCGGATTTATTCACGATGCCAAAGAAGAATCCATTGAAATTATTTTACAACATATCGATGCCAAATCGCAAGGACTGATAGATAATGTTTTTGTGATGGGCTGTTTGTCCGAAAGGTATATGGAGAACCTAAAAGAGGAGATTCCCGAAGTAGATCGGTATTTCGGAGTGAAAGATATTCCCGGAATTGTAGAAGCATTGGGCATTGATTATCGCAAAGAATTGGTGGGCGAAAGGGTGCTGACCACTCCCCGTCACTATGCCTATCTGAAAATTGCCGAAGGCTGCGACCGGACATGTGCTTTTTGTGCTATTCCACTTATTCGTGGAAAACATATTTCGACACCGGTCGAAAAATTGAAGATGGAAGCACAGCAATTGGTAAATCAGGGTGTCAAGGAGTTAATCCTTATTTCACAAGAACTGAGCTATTATGGGATTGACATTTACGGCAAAAGGGAACTGCCACGCTTGATTCGCGAATTGAGCAGTATTCAAGGTCTTCACTGGATACGCTTGCATTATCTTTATCCGGTACAGATCGAGGATGAATTATTGGATGAAATCAGGACAAATGACAAGGTTTGCAATTATATAGATATTCCCATTCAACATATCAGTGATCCTATTTTGAAAAATATGCGACGAAGTCACAACAAAGAGCATACTCTCCGTATATTGGAAAGAATAAGAAAAAAATTGCCCCAAGCCAGCATTCGTACGACTTTGATAAGCGGATTTCCCGGCGAGACCGAACAAGACCACAATGAACTGCTAAGCCTGATTAGCAATTTCCGTTTTGATAGATTGGGGGTGTTTACTTATTCCCACGAAGAGGATACCAAGGCATTTGAATATGAAGACAATGTCCCACAAGAAGTAAAACAACGAAGAATGGAGGAAATAATGGAGTTGCAACAAGATATCTCTTGGGAAATCAATCAAGCGAAAACAGGAAAAACCTTTCAAGTCATTATCGACCGCAAAGATGCTGATTATTACTATGGTAGGACAGAATCCGATTCCCCTGATGTGGATAATGAGGTGCTTGTATCAAGTGATTTTGATCTGACGATTGGAAATTTTTATTCAATCAAAATTACAAAAGCTGATTATTTTGACCTTTACGGTGAACCGGAATAAATAGAGTCTGCTGAAAAACTTTCAAACACTTGAAAGAAAATGAATTACGCAAAGGTTTCAATAATGTGTCCACCCAAAATGTAAGAAAAATCAGCGTTTTTTCCAAATAGCCCTGTATTTATTTTGTTCTCAAAAAAGGTGTTTCCGTTTCACAGTAGCACTTCCCTTTTTTATTTTTTCAACTATCTGATCCAAAGGCATCATCGAATATCAAAAAATATGTATCTCATCCAAAATAAACTTTTTATGAAAATTGCCTTTTCTTTGACCGAACTCATATGTCATCATTTCACAACATAAAAATGAAGGCACTTCTGTGATTTTCGACAGACCCTAAATAAAAAGTGTTTTTTTTTACTTATTTGTTTATCTTTGCTGTTTGTAAATAGTACTCAAATTATGAAAAAACGAATTTTATTTTTTGCTTCCGTTATTTTTGGAGTTTTTCTTGCAGAAGCCAAAGCGGATGGGGGTCTGATTGGCAAAGAAGTTGCCTCGTTAATGCCGGCTTCGACTTCTCTGTTGCCTGCTTTAAATCCCAAAGCACAACTCTCATCTACACATTATGATATTCATCTTGATGTCACGGATTTTGCCTCTCACTCACTTGCCGGTAATACACATATTCAGATGCATACCGATCCAAATTCTATTTCTGTCGTGAATTTGGATTTGATAGATTTGACTGTAGATTCTGTTTTTCAAGGAGATATCAAATTGGATTTGTTTACACAAACGGATACTAGTCTGTTGTTTACGATGGTACAAGCTGCCGGCGTAAACGGTGACTTCGATGTAAATATCTATTATCATGGAGTCCCGTTTCATGAAGGCTGGGGAGGATTTCATTGGTCGGGAACTTATTGTTTTAATCTCGGAGTGGGTTTTGAGTCTATCCCACACAATCTGGGACGGGCTTGGTTTCCGGGTTTAGATAATTTTACAGATCGTGCTACCTATGATTTTTTTATCACGGTAGAAGACCCCAAAAAGGCGATATGTGGTGGCACGCTCGCCGGTATCCAGAATGTGGGAAATAATAAAAAAGAATATCATTGGATTATCGAACATCCTATTCCTACTTATTTGGCGAGTGTAGCCGTAGGAGAATATGCCGAAATTAGTGATGTATATAATGGTGTGGAGGCAGATATCCCAATATTGATTTTTGTTCGTCCACAAGATTCATCCAAGGTAGAATCAACGTTTGTCAATCTCAAAAATATTTTAAATATCTTTGAGACTCATTTCGGACCTTATCCCTGGGAAAGAATCGGTTATGTAGGTACTTCTCTCGGTGCTATGGAACATGTCATGAATATTGCCTATCCTCATTCGGCTATTGACGGCACTACTTCCAATGATTGGTGGTATGCTCATGAATTATTTCATATGTGGTTTGGGGATAATGTGACTTGCTCTTCGGCGGAGGATATGTGGCTCAATGAAGGCTGGGCAACATATTCGGAAGCCCTTTTTCAAGAGTTCTTGTATGACAACAAGCAGCAATATCTGGATTACCTTAAAGTAAATCAAAGAAAAACAATGCAGTATAGCCATACTTCCGGTGGAGATGGCTCTTATTTTCCTCTCAATCAGATTCCGCAAGAGGTGACCTATGGAATGTGTGCATACAAAAAAGGCTCTGTAGTAGCCCATAGTCTTAGAGGGTATTTGGGAGATGATCTATTTTTTGATGCCATGAAAGATTACCAATCATATTTTAAATATCAATCTGCTTCTTCTTATGATATGGAGCAACGTATGTCAAGCTTTACGGGGATTGATATGCATCCGTTTTTTGACAATTGGGTGTATCATTCAGGCACTCCTCATTATTCGATAGATTCGGTTGTCGTTGAAGAGAACGGAGGAAGCTATCTTGCATCGGTTTTCGTAAGACAAAAGCATAAAGGCGTGGATTTTACGGGCGATAATAATAAAATGTACATCGATTTCATCAAAGATGATTGGTCCGTTTATACCGATACTTTATTTTTTTCGGGTAAAACCGGTGCCGCTCAATTTACATTGCCATTTATGCCTCACATGTTTGTCTCGGATTATTATGATCGTATGTTTGATGCAAGAATTAATTACAATCGAGTTGTAAAAGAAAGCGGATTGGAAAATTTTTTTGGAACATTTTTTCAACTGGAAACAGAAAATATTGTTGATTCTATTTTGTTTAGGATTGAACATCATTGGGTTGCACCTGATACTTTAAAAACACCGGTGCAGGGACTCCGGATTTCCGACTATCATTATTGGTCGATTGATGGTATTTTTGAACCGGAATTTCTGGCACAGGGCAGGTTTAGTTATAGTATCGCTGGACATATGGACAATACTTTGATATTGTCGGAGGCAGATTCGGTCGTCCTTCTTTACCGTCCTGATGCGACTCAAGACTGGACATTTACGGATGCCGAACGTATCGGTTATTGGTTTGCAGGAACACTCTTGTTGGATGATATTCAAAAAGGTGAGTATTGTCTTGCAGTACTGGATGATACCTATGTGAAAACCAAAGAGAAAGGCCCCTCAATATCATATATTCAAGTATATCCCAATCCATCCAACGATTATGTCAATGTTGTTTCACAAAAGAAAGGAAATGTGAGTTTGTTTTCACTTAGCGGGCAGATGTTTGAGAAAAAAGATATTTCAAGCGGCGACAGTTTGAGATTGGATATTTCAACACTCAAAAATGGCTCGTATTTTATATTGTTTCAATCCAACGAAGGAGAAAAACAAAGTGTACCCATTGTCAAGAAATAAAAAAAGAGCCTAAAACAGTTTGTTTTAAGCTCTTGAAGTGATCCCGACAGGATTCGAACCTGTGACCCACGGCTTAGAAGGCCGTTGCTCTATCCAGCTGAGCTACGGGACCCCATATCTCATTTTTGTGGCTGCAAAAGTAGAAAAATATTTGAAATACAAAATATTTTTATCTCTTTTTGTATCGAAACAATCGACGGTTGCGGTTAGAAACATATATAGCCAATACTTTATCTTCGTCGTCTCTCACCTTTGTTAGCGTTATGTCATTGTCTGATAGCTTGTTATATTCTGCCACCAAAGATTCCATAATGTCCACTTTCAGAATGTCACGATTGTTTTTGAAAATTGATTTTCCTGTATTCCGGAGATAAACTTTGCCAAGGTTTGCAAGCACTTTGATGAGATGAAATTTCTTCTCTTTTTTCTGCACTCTCGTTGGAAGATTAGGCAATCTTGTCTCAATAGCCGGAACCAAATCCGGTTCAAGAGGAATATCTGTAAAAACATATTTCTCAATCATTGCAATATTTGCTTTTCTTTTTCTTGAGATATTGGTATTGGTATTTTTCTTGATGTCTTTGCTTGGTATTGATATTGAAGTAGATACGCCTTCTTGATTAAGTGTCGTATGTCTTTCTTTTATATTCGTTGCTTGTAAATCCGGTACACGAAATCCAATACCGGCAACTTTATGTGAGCTGAGAGCGTGAATATCCATGGTGTTCGTTTGATTGCTAAAATAGAAAACAATCCCCAAAAACAGTAGAAAAGTAGCGGCGACCCCATAGTAATAAAAAGGGATGCGATTTTTTCTCTTCAATGAATCTTTGTCAGCATATAGGATAGGCTCAGGGAGAAGTTTGGTCTTTGAATACATTTGAAATTCATATCTGTATATCAAATTTGTCTCTATTTTGTTTTTGATTCTCCTTGTCTCACCCTTAGAATTTATGTCGCCCTCAATGAGTGCAATTATCTCATTGTCAATATTATCAGCAATTGTAAATTGCTTCTTGTCCGGGTATATGATTTTATTATCTTTCAGTAGAGTCATCTCAAAGTTGTAAAATTCTTCTTTTAGTTCCGGATTTTCATCCAAAAATGCAAATAACTCTCGTGTGTCATTTTGAGAAAGAGACTTCTCAAAATAATCAAGAAAAAATATTTCGTAGTTATGGATATTGATGTTTTTCATCTTTCTATAATACATTTTCGATGCTTACCAGATATTGTCTTAGATTTTTTCTACCTCTATAAATATATACTTTTACTTGACTTTCGTTAAGGCTTAATATTTTTCCTATTTCTTCATAGGAATATCCTTCATAATCCCTTAAAGTAATGACCGCTTTTTGTATTCTTGGCAATCTGTTAAGAGCATTTTCAATAATTGCTTTTGTGTCAAATTCATCATTATTTTGATTGTTGCTTAATTGTAAATTATCAAGTTGCTCATCATATTTTTCTTTTCTATAATAATCTATCATTCTGTTATATGCCATTTTGAAAAGGTAACTTTTAGCATTCTCAAAGACCACCAGTCGTCTTTTCTCCCACAGTCGGAGATAAACATCTTGAATAATATCACCGGACAAATCCTTATTCCCCGTATTTTTTATCAAAAACCGGTACAGCATATCGCTAAATGATTCGACAGACAAATTATATTCTTTTATTGTCATAATAAAACTTTCGGTAATAGTACGCAATGCTAACGAAAAAGTTACAATATGAAGGATGTTTTTTCTCAAAATTAGATTTTCTTTAAAGAAGAATCAGGATGAAAATATCAAAATATAGCGTAAGTAATAGAGGCACAGGTAATTATGGTATTATTATATAGGCATCTAAAATGTCTGATTTAGTGTGAACTTTTTTGTGTTTTATTTTGCTATGTCAATTTTTTTATGTTCCTTTGCATATTGAATTGTAAAGAAAAATGTAAAACAATATACGTATGAAAAAGGTTACTCTATTATTAATGGTTTTCACTGTCATTAGTTACAGTGCGATGTCCCAGTGGGGAAAGGGAATGTTGATCAAACAAGGAACGACAGTTACCGAAGAAAGTGGTACAACAATATACATACATGGTGGAGCGGATTGGACGCTGTTGTTGGAGGATAATACAGGTGGTAGTCCGTCTTTTATGGTTAGCGGGGACGTGAAAGTGGATGCAGGATCAGATAGTGTCCGTTTTCAACAATATCTTACAAAAGATGCTTGGCATTATGTGTCACCTGCCGTTACTCCTACTCATAGTAGTGATTTTTTGTGGATGTATCTTTATAAATTTGAAGAATCAACCCGCTCTTATGTGAATATTTTTAATGATAACAAACAGGAATTAACGATGGGACGGGGATATGCCGTTTGGAATCCAAGCAATGGCGGAACCTTTCCTACCCCCGGTGATTCGCTCGAGCAGAAAGGTATCCCTATCAGTACCGACATTGATGATTATGCCCTTTCTTATGCATATTCGGGAGGAACAGCTGCCGAGCGTGGATGGAATATCGTAGGGAATCCTTTTACCGTCGCAATGGATTGGAGTGGCAATGCTGCTTGGGATCTTCAAAACGTAGATGCTACCATTTATCTCATTGATCAGGACGATTTCGCAGGAGGAGGAAATGGCTATGAAACCTATAACTGGAGCACAGGTCTGGCAACGAATGGTGCAGATAGTATCATCTCTGCCGGACAAGCATTCTTTGTACATGCAAATGCTGCTGGTGCTCGTATGGATTTTCCTATGTCCGAACGCTTTCATAGACCATTCAAAGAACTTACCAAAGCTGCAGATAACTTTGATAACTTCTTGAGACTTACGTTGCAAAAAGATGGATATCAAAACGAAATGATAATTGCTTTTGATAAAAATACTGTTGAAGGAGTCGATCCGTTGTTTGATGCTTATCATCTTGGATTAAATACCAGTATCGGAGAAATTTATGCAAGCGAAGGAGATAATGGTTTTGTACAGTATTGGTCCCCTTCTATCGAAAATCATGAAGTTGTGCCTGTCAGTTTTGAAGCACATTCAAATGGTGCTTATTCATTGGTGTTCTCAGGTGTTGAAAGTTTTGATGAAGAAATACCTGTTTGGTTAGAAGATATCAAAACCGGCGAATGGCAAAATCTT
>CAZLTF010000066.1:0-3675 GCA_964562195.1 uncultured Bacteroidales bacterium
ATCGAAATCTTAAAAAACAGATTGACAAATTATATTCAACAACAACAAGCAGGCAGAGAAGTAATCATCAACAACCTTCGCCATTATGAAGCACTCCAAGCTGCAAAAGAATCGCTAAAACAAGCCCATGAAGGTTTTGAAACGCAATTACCAACGGATCTCATCTCGATAGATATCCGTTCTGCCTTACATCATTTGGGGGAAATATTGGGAGAGATTAGTACACCTGAAATTTTGGAAAATATTTTTTCCAAATTTTGCATTGGTAAATAACAAAAATATATTGTATCACATTGAATGTCAAATACTAAAAAAATAAACAGACAGCATTTATTAATACAAATCAAACAATGGACAAAAAAATATGATGTTTACACAAATATACTTGCAACTATTCCCCTTATTGATTGTCTCCACTGCGGATAAATCACTTAATTTTTATAAGTTGTGGTTTTTGGAAAAAAAATAATTAATATGATAGATAAAATTTAAGAACAATGAAAAGAACAATTAACATTTTTGCATTTCTGTTTGCCGTTATGTTTTCCGCATACGCAGGAAATGTCGTAGTGAATCCCGAAGGCAGTACGCTGTTGGATGTCAGGACAAATACTTACGAAGTGATGAGCTTCCGGAATACTATTTCGGATATTCATTTCTTTGAGGTAGGAACAAAAGAGGGAGTATTTACTCAACTCCAAATTGAGGATTATGGATATTCTTTGGAAGTAGGCAATCCGAAACTTCCCGTTCTAAAACAATTGTTTGAAGTTCCTGTGGGTGCAGAGATGAAAGTAAACATCACTGCTTCAACCTATAAGGAATATTCGCTAAAAGAATTGGGAATCACAAACTTTATCATTCCCGCACAAAAGTCCGTCGAAAAAGCAAGAGACCCGTATTTTGAAAACTTTGTTATCAACACAGATACCTATCAAAAAAATGAATTACTTGGACAAGAATTGGTAAGTGTGAAATATCTTGGAGAAAAAAGAGCACAAAGAATGGCTCGCCTTGAAATTGCTCCTATCCAATACAATCCTGCTACAGGCATCATTCGTGTCTATGACAAAATCGATGCAAAGATAGAATTTATTGGAGCCGACATACAAGCTACGATTCAGCACAAAAAAGAACTTGCTTCTCCTTACTATGCTGCCATTAATAGTAAGCTGATCAACAATAATTTTGGAGCAAAAGAGCTAATCACCACCGCACCGGCTACCTATATCATCGTTTCCGATCCGATGTTTGAAGACGCTTTGCAAGCATTCGTTGATTGGAAAACCAAAAAAGGTTTTAATGTTGTATTGGCTTTGACAAACGACCCCAACGTAGGAAACTCTACCACTTCTATTCATGATTATCTACAAAATTTTTATGACAATCCACCTACGGGATATTCTCCACAAACATTCGTTTTGTTGGTAGGTGATGTTGCACAAATACCAACTTATTCCGGTACAAGTGGCGGGCATGTTTCCGACTTGTATTATATGGATTATACTGGCGACATTTATCCCGAGTGTTATTACGGAAGATTTTCCGCTACCACGCTTACAGAATTACAACCACAAATTGACAAAACCTTAGAATACGAACAATTTCTTTTCCCCAATTCCGATTTCTTAGGAAACGTACTAATGGTATCCGGTGTTGATAGCGGTAATGCACCGACATACGGTAATGGACAGATTAATTATGGTACGGAAAACTACTACAATGCCGAACATGCTATTTATTCTCACACGATTTTGTATCCACACTCAGCCGATCCCGGCATTACGGATTCGATCATCACCTATTTCAATGAAGGTATTTCTTTTGCGAATTATACGGCTCATTGCGGTCCTTCCGGATGGGCTGATCCGAGTTTTGAGATCAGTAATATTCCTTCTTTAACCAACGAACATATGTATCCGTTGGTAGTCGGAAACTGCTGCTCATCCGTTGAGTTTCAAACCACTTGTTTTGGTGAAGAAATGTTGAGAGCTGATGGCAAAGGTGCATTGGGATATATTGGAGGTTCAAATAGCACATATTGGGATGAAGATTATTGGTGGGGTGTCGGCTTCAAAGTCGTAAGTGCCAATCCTGTCTATGAAGCAGATCATTTGGGATCTTATGACAGAATGTTTCATGACCACGGAGAATCCATAGAAGACTGGTATATCACACAAGACCAAATGTTGCAAGGAGGTAATCTCGCCGTGACACAATCCGGTTCTACAAGAGAAACATATTATTATGAGATTTATCATTTGATGGGTGATCCTTCTTTGATGGTTTATTTTGGAGTACCTCCAATGGCAACCGCCACTTTTTCGGGATTGATGCCTCTTGGTGCTGAAACTTTTACCGTAAACACCAATCCATATGCCTTGGTAGCTATTTCCAAAGACGGAGTATTGAGGGGAGCAGCAGTAGCAGATGCCACCGGTCTGGCGGAAGTGCCATTGACCAATCCAATTACCGTTCCGGGTAATGCCGACATTGTGATCACAGGTCAAAATATTGAACCCTTCTTTGGAACAATAGCTGTCGCTACTCCGGAAGGTGCTTATGTCTTATTTGATAACGTGGCTATTGACGATGCAGCCGGAAATGGAAACGGAAACGCAGATTATCACGAAGATGTATTATTGGACGTTACACTTGTCAATTTTGGATCTGAGACAGGAACCAATCTTAGTGCTACTTTGAGCACCGACAACACAAATGTTACTATTACAAACAACAGTGCCACATGGAGCGATATCGCACCAAACAGCACAGGTACTACTAACGGTGCTTTTGCTTTTACAGTAGCAGACTTGATCACAGAAGGAGAAGTCGTCACATTTGATTTGAGTATCACAAATGGTACGGACACATGGACTTCAAATTTTAATATTAGCCTCCATGCCCCTGTCATTTCATTTGCAAGCTATACTATTGATGATGCCAGCGGAAATGGAAACGGAAAACTGGACCCGGGCGAAACAGTAAATCTACAACTCACCGCCAGCAATAGCGGTAGTGCCGATGCATTTAATATCAATGGAGTACTCTCGTCAAGCAACTCATATATCACGATTAATACAAGCAATAATGACTTTGGAAATATCAATGCCGGTGCAGAAGCTACCGAAATTTTTGAAATTGAAGTTTCTCCGGCTGCACCTGCCGGCGACATTGCCAACTTCACAATCGGGCTTACTGCTGACTACGGCTATGACGCCGAAGGTACGTTTACCGAAGTCATAGGACAAATTCCTGTACTCATCATTGATCTGGATCCAAACACCTCTTCCGGACCGGCAATACAGCAAGCTGTCGAAAACAACGAAATTTCAGTCGAATACATGACTTCTTTCCCCGAAAATCTCTCTCTCTATTCAAGCATCTTTGTTTGTCTGGGAATTTACAGCGACAATTATGTACTGACAGATACCGAAGGTCAATTGTTGGCAGATTATCTCAACAATGGTGGTAACTTGTATATGGAAGGAGGTGATACTTGGGCATACAATTCTGCTACGCCGGTTCATCCAATGTTTAACATCAGTGGTGATGAAGATGGAAGCAATGATCTTTCTACTGTAACAGGACAAGCCGGAACCTTTGCAGAAGGAATGGAATTTGCCTACTCCGGTGAAAACAACTGGATCGACCACATCTCCCCTCTCAACGGAG
>CAZLTF010000067.1:0-5490 GCA_964562195.1 uncultured Bacteroidales bacterium
ATGCGCAGAGTGGATCGCTAGGGGCGTTATGGATTCTCCGCAGTCGCTGAAATGATGAAGGACTAGGGTTTGAATCTTTCCAAGATTGGATTGGTAACAGCCGGAGTGATCTGGGCGTCCGGGATAGGAGGTTGGGAGACCTTTGAGAAAGAAGCCGTTGGGTTTGAGAAATCCAAGGGTGTACCCAGATTCAATCCATTTTTTATTCCGAAGATGATACCGGATATTGCCGCAGGTCATATTTCCATAAAATATGGGTTTCGGGGTCCTAATTTTGCTACGGTCTCGGCTTGCGCTTCATCCGCCAATGCCATTGCCGATTCGTTTAATTATATTCGTCTCGGGAAAGCAAAATTAATGATTACCGGAGGTTCGGAAGCCGCTGTTACTCACTTGGGTATCGGTGGTTTTAATGCGATGCATGCGATCTCTACACGCAATGATTCACCGGAGACAGCATCCCGTCCGTTTGATCTTGATCGCGATGGTTTTGTATTAGCCGAAGGTGGAGCTGCATTATTATTGGAAGAATATGAGCATGCCGTAGCGCGGGGTGCAAAGATCTATGCCGAAATAGTCGGTTCGGGACTAACGGGCGATGCATATCATATGACGGCTCCTCATCCTGAGGGCTATGGTGCTATGAAGGCAATGGAATTTGCAATCGAAGATGCGGGAATCAAGAAAGGAGAAGTTGACCATATCAACACACATGGCACTTCTACTCCTGTCGGTGACATTGCAGAGCCTATGGCAATTCATACGCTTTTTGGCGAACATGCCTCCAAGCTTGCCGTAAACTCTACCAAATCTATGACAGGTCATTTATTAGGGGCTGCCGGCGCTATCGAAGCCATTGCTTGCACGCTCTCGATCCGGAATAATTTTGTCCCTCCGACAATCAATCACTTTACGGATGATCCGAAAATTGTAAACAGTGTCAACTTTATCTTCAACAAAGGAATTGAAAAAGAGTTGAATTACGCACTTAGCAATACATTTGGTTTTGGTGGGCATAATGCCTCTATTTTGATTAAAAAATACAAAGGAGAGTAAAGGAGTGTAGTCCTGTTTGACTTCTATTTTCCACATATTTGTATGCGGGATGATTTTGTGTGCTAATTAAATATATTTGGCTTTGCTTTCTGTAAATTCTATCAAAAATTATTTTACATCCACAAGTGAGATTGGGGGAAGGATCAAATATCTTTTTGATTTTTATCCAAAGAATATCTATCTTTACAAACTCGCATTTCGTCACAAATCTGCGGCAAAGGTCAATGCAGACGGGCATCGCATCAGCAATGAGCGCTTGGAGTTCTTGGGAGACGCAATATTGGGTGCCATTGTTGCCGATATCCTTTTCAAGAAATATCCGTATGCCAGTGAAGGGTTTCTCACTGAAATGCGTTCGAAGATTGTCAGCAGAGCCCAACTCAACAGTCTCGCGCTAAAGCTGGGTTTTAAAGAATTGATTGAAACGGAAATTCCACATAAAAATCTCGGGAAGTCAATCTACGGTGATGCTTTTGAAGCTTTTGTAGGTGCTGTATATTTGGATCAAGGATACAAATTCACGCGGGAAATACTTCTCAAATATATCATCAACAGTCATTTCGATATCGATCAATTGGAAGTCACTGAGGTCAACTATAAAAGCAAATTGATAATCTGGTCTCAAAAAAACAAAAAGACACTCGAATTTAAAGTTGACAATGAGACAATCGAGAATAAGATTAAGACATACCACGTCGGACTCTATATCGAAGGTACAAAACAGACAAAAGCCGTCAGCACTTCGATTAAGAAGGCAGAACAGCTTGCTGCCGAAGCATTTATGAACAAACTCCCCGATGAAGAAAGTAAGGCTTGAATATTCCAATTCCCGTGACAAAAATATTATTGGCATCGTTTGTCAAAAACCGGATTATTGGTTGGTGTTACAACTCAATAAACATCTTGACATTCATCTGATTCGCCAAAAAGATATTCCTGTATATCAAGAGAGACTTCAAGTAAATGTCCCCTTCCATTTTTTTTCGTGTGTAAACAATTGGGAACAAAATATATTCTTTTTTAAGAATTATTCTTCCATCTCTACACTTTTCACAAAATACAAAAATTTTGATTATTTCCTGATATTGGATAACGCCATTCCAGTAGAGGAGAGCATCGCAAATATCCGCAAAATCAATGAAGTAAATGCGGTTTTATCTTTTCCGATAGATAGTATCCCGAAGATAGAATATTTCTTGGAAGACCTTGAATTTCACATTTTGGAAATAAATAAAGGCTTATGAAGATTATTTCATAAGCCTATATTCTATCCATAAAACCGTAGTTTATTTTCGATGAGACGATGTCGTCGGTTTTGTAGAGTGTGGATGTTTCTTTTTAGTTTTTACGGGTGCATTCGGGTCTCTTTTTATGGTCCCTTTGATTTTTAGTGTTACCGTAGATTTTTTGGCATTCGAGTAGATGTATATACTTTTGTGAAAGGAACCTACTCTCTTGGTGTCATACTTCACTTTGATAATTTCGGATTCACCGGGCATAATCGGATGTTTTGGCCAAGTCGGAATCGTACAACCACAAGATGAACGCACATTACTAAGGATCAAGGGTTCTTTTCCTTCATTCTTAAATTTAAATTCATATACACCGTCACCACCTTGCATAAAAGTACCATAATCGTGTTCTAAAGTTTCAAAGGCAATCACCGGGGCATTCGGATTATTGGCATTTGGATTTGTAACACGTGCTTTTGATGCTCTCTTTTTCTTATCGGGTAAACGGAGTTCGCTTTTTTTCGCATTTACCGCAGGTCTAGGCTTGATAAGTGCATCTTTGGATGTATTCCCCACTTGAGCATAGATCGAACCAGTTATTAAAAACATTACCATCGTAATAAATAATACAATTTTTTTCATCATTACTAATTTTTATTAAATAAATTTATAAAGTCGGTTGCAAAAACTTTGCCAATATGGTAACCAATTGCAATCATTTTTGCAAAGGTATAAATCTTTTTATTCACTTTCATTTTTTTTTCTACTTTTACAAAAAATTAAGAAATGAATATGAAATACTTAAGTTCACTCCTCAGTTTGATATTAATCGTCTCTTTCATATCCTCTTGTACATGTACAAAGAAGACAGAAAGCTCAAAAGAAGAAAGCAACAAGGCTTCCGGACCTATGGGAATGGCGACGCCACCGCTTATTATTTACAAGACCAAAGCGGATTACAATGATAAGGTTCCGGTTATTCTTTCCGAAGATAAAAGTAAAATAGTTTCCTATCCGGGGACCAAAGATGTATTTTATCAAGGCAAATTGGCAACTCCTACCCTTCTGGAAGGTGGTTATTTGCTTGACAACCGGGGGATTGACGAACATGTTGCTTTTTTGGGAATTAGCTATGATACGTACAGCAAAAGTATGCGAATGTTTTCAGAGAATCAACTCTTTGAAAGCATCATCGATGATGACCCCATCATAGAGATGTATCGTTGCTCGAGAAGAGGTTTCAAATCCATTCCCGAAGATATCAATACGATGATCCGGAAGGGTGACTTTTCTCCATGCGAGAAATTGAAGTAGGAGTCCTCCCTCATGGAGCAGTACTCACTACAATTTCACAAATTTCCGTATCTGATTTCCGTTTTCTGTTGAGATATTGCAGATGTAAGTTCCTTGAGTCAGTAACGGGAGTGAAATATCAATGATATTCGCATTCGTATGGTATGCTGCCTTTTGAACTAATCTGCCTGATAATGTATATATTTCAATGAAATTGATGTATTTATCCGAATTGTTAACAATATGTAACACATTGTCTATCATCGGATTGGATAGCGAATAAGATTTATCTGCGGACTCGATTGCTGTTATCCCCGTTTCGATATCACCGCGATAAACTCCGGATGGGGTGCAACAATAGATAATAGCTCCACACACCAGGTCCGGTGTAGAAGACAAGTTGTTGATATGAAAATCAGGCAATAGTTCGTTGTAGAAAGTAAGTCCCGGGTTGTTATATTTTGCCACCCCTTTTTGCTCACCTGTCTCGCTAATCCACCCCAGAAAAACATCACCGGTATTGTCCCTTCCAACGGTATTGAGATTCTCTGAGAAGAAAATATTATCCCAAGAAGAAGAATTAGATTGAAAGAAACCATTCAGCTGGGAATCAGGAGCGGTATTTGCGAAAAAACAGCTTGCAGAAGCGGAATAAGTAGCCGCCACAATCCTCAAATCTCCGTAGATCTGATACCATTCCGATCCGCCATTATCCGAAATATAGGTATTATCAATCGTCTCATCCGTACCGATCAAAATCTTCTCTTCAAAAATCAACGGAGGATAATAGGAAGTGGAAATAAAGGTACAGTTTTTAGCATCGAAATACTCCACTGCCGTCCATGTCAATCCATCGGAAGATTTCTGTAGCCCACCTTCATATCCCAGAAAATACGTATTGCCAATTTTCCGGATAAAAGCAGGATTGAGACAGTAGTGTACGACTTCGGATTCATGGGTCTGAATATCAAGGAGATAAAGTCCATCACTATAAGATCCGGCACTATTGACAACAAATACATGCTGATCATCAACATATTCGATATCCGGAGTATGAAATGAATAAAACTCCCACTGCGAATCCACTTCCAAATAGAAACCGGTGTCGATCAATATTACCGGGCGTGTAATAAGATCTTCGGTATATAAAAATCGCATTTTCAGTGCGTTAATTCCTTCGGGACCGAATGGCTGCCAGGAAGTAAAAGCAAAGGAATGAATTGCCAAAAAACTGATGCCCGCAACCAAGATAAATTTTTTCATAGCAATCAATTTTAATATTTCGGCAAGGATAACAAAAAAAAACGAAGGCATCACCGAATATCAAAAAAAAATCTAAAACACCACTATTTTAAGGGAATCGCCCGTTCTTTGAGCGGACTCAACTATCAAAATTACAGATAAAAGCAGATAATTCTACATTATCTTTCACGGCAAACTTCTCTCTCAACCTGCTTTTTATCTGATAGACACTATGTTTGGATTGTAAAGTAATCCTTGTAATATCCGGGGTTTGTAATCCCATTTTGATAAAGGCGCAAAGTTTCTTTTCGGTTTTTGTAAGAGTAGGGTATTTGCGTTCCAGTTCATTAAAAAAATCAGGATAAATAAGGATAAAATTTTGCTCAAAAGTCTGCCAGTTTTTATCCCTTGAATAACCGCTTAAATCGGCAAGATATGTATTTATTCTGTCTTTACCTTCTTTGTTTGAATAGGGTTTTAGAGATTTGAGTGCATCTATCAATACTTCTGTTAGTTGAGATTGTTGAAATAAAGAATTATTAATCGAAGTAATGATGTTTTTGTGTGATCTCAGTTTCTGGGCAGCGATATCCTTTTGAGATTCAAGAAGTTGATTTTCTTGTTTTAAACTTTTATTTTCCAAGTCTTTTAGTCGTTTCTCTTGTTC
>CAZLTF010000068.1:0-1807 GCA_964562195.1 uncultured Bacteroidales bacterium
TTGTCCTTGATCCAGATATATAAAGTCGGGGTCTTTATCTTCGTTGATGTCTCCATAGACAAAATAGTGAGCGGCGGTAAAATTGCCGAATGATGATTGTTTTGTTTTTCCGTTTTTGGCGACATATACAAGATTTCCCTCCGGGTCGGTAGTCAGAAAAATACCTTTTGATTTATTCGTCAGGTTTTCGTAGAAAATATTATTTTTGGATTTTCTAAATTGGGGATTTACCGGTATCCTGCTTACGCCTCTTCGGTTGACGATATAGGTTCTTTGACTGGTATCGTATGCAATCAGATAATCTTTATTGTGAATACTAAAGTACTGAATAGCTTGTTTCACGATTCTATCCGTCTGTACTTTATTCCATCCTTCGATTTTTTTACCTTCTTGTGTATAATTGTAAATTTTTTGATCTGTAAGTGCTACGATGAGTCGATATTTTTTTTGATGATCATAATCATTGACCAAGACCGGAGAACTTGCAGTAATATCAAGACTTACCGGAAAGCCTTCCACATTTTTTCCGTTCAGGTCTATCAGATAAAAATAGTTTTCGGAATTAAATAGATATTGGTATTTTGAATTTTTATAAAAATCTATCAGAGAAACATCGCTGATAGGCTTATCGGGAAGTTGAATTTTCCATTGCAATTGTCCGAGATGATTGAGAAGATACATTTGATTGGAGGCATCAAAAACGATTACATTTCTTTTTCCGCTCCGGTGGTTTTTGATGATTTGTGGTTTCCCTATCGCGGTAGTATCCAACGTAAATTCCCAATTTTCCAATTTTACTTCTTGATAGCTGGGATTGTATTTCAAATATAGATTGGTAAAGAACAGATTTTCCGAATAGCTAAATTGAATACCTAAACCCTCAAAATTTCGAAACACAAGCTCATTTTGAGCAAAATAGTTGGCGAGACTATCTTTGAAAATGCTTGTAAGCACCGGATAAGCATTGCGAATATTGCAATATAAATACAGATTGGAATTTTCAAATATATTATCCGAGAAATATTGATAATTGAAATTTTTTGCAAGGGTCTTTTTTAGATAAAAGGTGTTGATAAGATCTTGTAGTTGTGATGGGTGGTTGGCAAAAATAATATAATCTTTGAGAATTACAAAATAATTGTTTTGCATTTTTGAAAACAAATCGCCGAAAAGCGTTTTCATTAGCGTGGGTTCTGCCAGTCTTTTGATGATGTAGTCTTGGTGAAGCATCATAAATTGTTCCGGTTGTGATTGGCTCATCTTTTCGGCGAGTATTGCCAATTTGTTTTGTGCAAGTTTGATGTTATTGCTTCGTATCACGAGAAAATAATGATCATCCGTTGCTGTTTTACCATTGTATGCCAGGGCAATTTCTTTGCCGATCCACCGAAAGAAATCTTTTTGTACATCAAAGTGGTATGTATTTTCAATTGCCTCAATTGCAGAAAGATATTCCTTTTTTTTGTGCTTTGTTTGTAGAAAAGAAAGATACTTATTGTGGGTATTTTCAAAATTGCTAAAACTAAGCTCCAAGAGCATGGAGACATCATAGGGGAGCAATTCGGGGGTGCTCACCGGCTGTGGATCATCATTGAAGATGTTTAGAAAAAATGAATTGGTATCTTGATGAGCCGAAAATCCGGTCATTAGAAGTTCATCACTTTTGAGCTGTAAATCCAATTCTACCCATTGGGAAAAATGATCTATTTCTGTTTTCTGTTTTAGTTTTATAATATCGGATAGGATACCGGATAGCTTATGAAAACGAATGTCAACATTGATATTGGTCTTCTTTCCTTCGGTTGTC
>CAZLTF010000069.1:0-1594 GCA_964562195.1 uncultured Bacteroidales bacterium
CAAGCCCTGTTCCAAGATCATATCGATACCCCGAAAAGAAGCCTTAATGCCCGCCGTATCTCCATCATATAAGATCGTAATATTTTTGGTATAACGCTGTATCAATCGTATCTGATTGGTAGTCAATGATGTACCCGAAGAAGCAACGACATTTTTCACACCGGCTTGGTGCATCGAAATCACATCCGTATAACCCTCCACAAGATAACAATTGTCCCGTTTAATAATCTCGCTTTTAGCGAAATACATACCATACAAGACATTGCTTTTGCTATAAATAATGGTCTCCGGACTATTAAGATACTTAGCGATTTTTTTGTCACTTCGCAATGTTCTCCCGCCAAAACCGATTATCCTCCCCGACAAACTGTGAATCGGAAATAAAACCCGTCCGGCAAAACGATCAAAATAGCGTCCGTTTTTTTCAATCACAATGCCGGACTCAACAAGATATTCTTTTTTATACCCTTGTGCAACAGCATTTTGATAAAAAGAATCGCTTTTCTCGAAAGCATATCCCAGATTAAAATCCCGAATTGTCTTTTCCGTAAAATCCCGCTCCTTAAAATAGGACAAACCGATGCTTTTTCCTTCCTCCGACTCAAATAATATTTTAGAAAAATAATCTCCCGCAAACTTATGAATAGCATATATTATCTCCCTCCGGTTGTCCTCTTCAAGCTGTTCGGGGGTTTGCTCCTCTTCTTCGATCTCTATATTGTACTTCTTTGCTATGTATTTCAGAGCTTCGGGATAAGAATACTGTTCATGTTCCATCACAAAATTGATGGAATTTCCGGCTTTGCCGCAACCAAAACATTTATAAATTCCTTTCACAGGAGAGACTACAAAAGAAGGCGTCTTCTCATCATGAAAAGGACAACGAGCAATATAATTTACACCCCGTTTCTGAAGCGTAATAAAATCCGATATCACCTCCTCGACTCGAGCCGTCTCAATAATATTTTGTATCGTTTCCTTCGGAATCATAAATTCATACTCTTCTTTATTTTATATAATACAAAAGTACACATTCTTTGCACATAAATTATTTTTTTTAACTTGCTGCTCCATTCAACCTCCAAATCATCGTCCATTGCCACATAAATTTAGTTTTTCGCAGCTTGACGGACATCCCCTCCCCCCCTTATTTCAGACACCATAGACAGTATAATATAGCTTTACAATTTTATATGGATGACATTCAAATATTATTTAATTTTGAATTTTAAAATTGATAGTTTGAGGATCATCTTATACATATTAGTTAGTGCTTGTAACAAAACATCCATTTGTTCATCGACACTTGATTTATGCTTTTCGCATATTCGCAGCGCTTGGCGCTTCCTTAGGCTTGTATTTGAAACATTCACCTCAAATTTTGCTTTTTTTCGCGAAGCACTCTCCCCGAAAGTCATTTCGTACCTGATACTATTTATCATTGAGTTTTCCAGTGCCATATTCTCTCAAACAGTGGAAATATTCCCGTCAAATCCAGGCCTGGACGAGCGAGTACGTATTATTTTTTATGCAGACAAAGGCAATAAAGCATTAGCCGGATATGAAGGGGATGTATATATGCAAACCGGCATTA
>CAZLTF010000070.1:0-5296 GCA_964562195.1 uncultured Bacteroidales bacterium
AGATTGGATTTCGCCCTGCGAAATTAATCAAATTGGACATCCTTCTCAACGGAGAGAAAGTTGATGCCCTGTCTGCTTTGATTCACGAAGATCATGGCTACGACTTCGGTCGAAAAATTTGCAAAAAATTAAAAGAACTCATTCCGAGACAACAATTTGACATTGCCATTCAAGCCGCTATAGGTGCGAAAATTATTGCCCGCGAAACGGTCAAAGCAGTACGAAAAGATGTAACTGCCAAATGTTACGGAGGAGATATCACACGAAAACGAAAATTGCTTGAAAAGCAAAAGAAGGGAAAGAAAAGAATGCGACAAGTAGGAAATGTACAAGTACCTCAAAAAGCATTCTTGGCTGTCTTGAAGATGGATTAAAAAAACAGGATAATGATGAACATACCACCGGGCGACATATTGCAATACGGCTTTGTTGTAATCGTATTCATTCAACTTTTGTACTTCTGGGGACTATTTAGCCGCTTTGCTTTCAAAAAAACAAAAGAACGAACGTGGACAGATATTCCCGTAAGTGTGATCATTGTTGCCAAAAATGAGGACTTCAATTTGCAAAAAAATCTGCCGGCAATCTTAGAGCAGGAGTACAAA
Organism: uncultured Bacteroidales bacterium; assembly: GCA_964562195.1. Lineage (GTDB taxonomy): Bacteria > Bacteroidota > Bacteroidia > Bacteroidales > S143-32 > S143-32. The sequence continues at coordinate 606 of CAZLTF010000070.1, forward strand.
AATTTTGAAGTGATCGTGGTAAGCGACGGCTCCGTGGACGATACAGAGCTTTTACTCATAGAAATGCAAGCAAAATACCCCCACCTCAACCCCATAATTTTGGGAGATAATGTAAATTTCTTCTATGGAAAAAAATTCCCTCTCTCTATCGGCATTAAGTCTGCCAAATATGAACATCTTCTGCTGACCGATGCGGATTGTGAAGTTACAAGCAAATATTGGATCAATGACATGGCATCAAGTTTTGAAGGAGACAAAAAAGTTATTTTGGGCTATGGTGCTTATCACAATCGCAAAGGATTGCTCAACGCCATTATCCGGTTTGAAACCGTGCAGACCGCCATTCAATACCTGTCTTATGCCATCGCCGGAATTCCTTATATGGGAGTAGGACGAAACCTTGCCTACACAAAAGCTTTATTCTTTGAACATCAAGGCTTTATCTCTCACTATCGTGTTGGCTCGGGAGATGACGATTTGTTTATCAAGCAAGTAGCAAACAAAAGAAACACAAGCATACAAATCAGTCAGGACTCATTTACGCTTTCCGAACCCGAAAAAAGTTTTGGGAAATGGTGGGGACAGAAAAAAAGACATTATTCCAGCTCCGGATATTACAAACCGATTCACAAATTTCTTCTTAGCCTGTATCCATTGACGAGTCTATTATTTTATGTGATTTTCGGACTTCTGATCTATTTCCGCTCAGACCCTCTTTATGTGTATATTCCATTTGCATTGAGGATGAGCAGTCTCTATACGATTTATGGGCTTAGCATGCATCGATTGAAAGAAAGTAAATTAATCCCCTGGATACCCGTATTTGAAATCGGAATGCTTCTATTGAGTCCGGTGATTATGCTCTCCAACCTATTCTTTCGCCGAGACAAATGGTAAAATATGAATCTTGGCAAAACCCATTTCCGGGAAACAAAATTTTGAACTCATTTTGATACAACAAACAGATAAAAATTAAATGAAAATATATTTTTTCAAGCGATTCAATTTTTATGTAGATTTGCAAAAAATAAAAAAAACAATAGGACATGAAAGATGCAAAATATAGCAGGATAGCAATGCTCTCCACCCATGGATATTTTGATCCTGAGCCGATCTTGGGGAGAACGGATACGGGAGGGCAGGTTGTATATGTTTTAGAATTAGCAAAAGCCCTTGCACGTCAAGGGATTAAGGTAGATATATACACACGCTGGTTTAATCCTGACCAAGCCCAAATCGACCCTGTACCGGACACACCGGACGTTCGGGTAATCCGTATCATAGCCGGACCTTGGGAATTTATTCCAAAAGAATTTATTTATGAATTTCTTCCCGAGCTGACAGATAATATGGAAACATTTATCAAAGAGCAAGGATTGGAATATGATCTCTATCACGGACATTATGTAGATGCAGGAATAGTGACGGTCGAAATTGCAAAACGAATGAACAAGCCGTCCTATTTTACCCCCCACTCTTTGGGTGCGTGGAAAAAACAACAAATGGGAGGAGATCCGGTAGAGATGGAGAAGAAATTTAATTTCAAGCTTAGAATTGCGGAAGAAATCAACGTCTTCAATTCGGTCAAGGGTCTTTCGATGACTACTGTTCTACAATATGAAAAATTAAAAGAACTTTATGATTATGATGCAGATAATATTGTGGTCATTGCCCCGGGTGTGGATATACACCGGTTTCACCCTCCTACTCTTGATGATTTGCGTATTCAAACAGAGCTGCCTGAGAAATACATTTTCTGTCTAAGTCGAATTGACACCAACAAAGGACACGACCTGCTCTTGGAAGCTTATGCCAAAATCCAAAAGCAAATTCCGGACATAGATTTGGTGATTGGAGGTGGTTCTCCCAATCCAAAACCCCGTGAACTGGGTGTATTTGAGAAAATGCATTCCATTATTGACAAACATCAAATGAAAGATCGAGTACACATATTGGGATATGTTGCCGATGAAATGATGGTACCTTACTACCAACAATCCATGTTTTTTGTATTACCATCTCTGTTTGAACCATTTGGGATGACGGTTCAAGAAGCGATGGCTTGTGGAAAAGCAGTTATCGCATCCAAATACGGCGGAATTCGCAATGTGATCACACACCAAAAGAACGGAATATTGGCGGATGCTGCGAATGCCGATGAATTTGGCAACTATATATTAGACCTTAGCCTCTCAGATGAAAAAAGAGAGAAAATGGGCATCGCTGCCTATCAACTGATAAGAGACAAATACAGCTGGGAAGCTATTTCCGGACAATTTTTAGATTTTTTTGACACCTATCAATAATATTTCAGTAGCATGGATAGCATTTATTTGAAGCTTGCCGAACTAATCGAACAAAAGAAAACGGGTGCCCTTTGTACATTAACCCGTGTTTTCGGTTCTTCACCTCGCAAAGAAGGTACAAAAATGATCGTTTTGGAGGATGCTACAATCATAGGCACAATCGGCGGAGGGAGCCTTGAATACAGAATAATTCAAGAAGCCAAAGGAGCTATTCAAGAAAGGAAAACACGCTATCTATCCTATGTTTTGGAAAAAGATCTGAGTATGAAATGCGGAGGCTCTCTCGAGGTTTACATAGAACCTTTCGGACAAAAAGAGAAAGTTTTCATATTTGGAGCAGGGCACGTCGGCAAGAATCTGGGGTATCTCGTTAGAAATTATGGATTTGAGGTCACCTTGATTGATAGCAGAAAAACAATAATGCAAAACTTGCCACCCCTCGACAATATCCGGCTGGTACAGGAAGACCCCGTAAAAATAATTCCGGATCTGGACATCACAAAGGATTCCTATCTTGTCTTGGTGTCTCACAATCATTTATTGGACGAACAAATTTTAGAAAAAGTTATCCACCTTCCTCACCGCTATCTCGGAATGATCGGAAGCAAAGAGAAAGTAAAAAAGATAAGCGATAATTTGATAAAAAAAGGGGTAGATTCCTCTCTTCTCAGCCGTGTGGATATGCCAATCGGAATAAAGTTTAAGGCGGAGACTCCGGAAGAATTGGCGATAAGTATTTTGGCAAAACTGATTGATGTTAAAAACAAAAATTAACACCATTCATTGGATTATTGTTTAGAAAAAATGAACTGTTTTTATTGCTTCATACAAGGAATTGGTAAAAATATCATTAACACCAAGGCTGCAATATTTCATAAAAAACCATCAGCGAATATCTATAACACACTGACACAGCGAACATTATAGCAGGCAATATAAATTTATCAATCGTTTGGGAAGGATGTTGATAAGATTTGTTTTTTACAATCATACGAAATTCAATTTTAAAGTACTTTTAATGGAATTTTCGGAAGTATGGAAAAAGTAAAATTAGAATTAATAGGAATGGCATTTAGTCATTCACAGAGTGGAACTTATACACTCATCTTGGGAGAGATTGGAAGCGATCTGAAATTACCGGTGATGATAGGTAGTTTTGAGGCACAAGCTATCGCTCTAAAATTAGAAGAAGAAGAACAAAAGCGACCTATGACTCATGATCTGATGATCAACCTCATAGATTTGCTGGATGCAACATTGACCAAAGTTGAGATCGTAAAATTTGAGGCAGGCATATTTTATGCGGAATTGCATTTGATTCATAATGGGATGCAAAAAACAATTGATTCGCGCACCTCCGATGCAATCGCCATAGCGATTCGCTTAGATATTCCTATTTATACCACCCGTGAAATATTAACAAAAGCCGGAATAGTTCTAAAAAAGGAGACCTTAGAAAATGATGAATCAGAAGATTCAGGATTGGAAAATCCGGATAGAGAGAATATACGTTTGGAGAATATTCCGCTCGAGAAACTTCAAGAAATGCTGCAAGAAGAGATAGAACAAGAAGAATTTGAGAAAGCCTCTATGATTCAAGCCGAAATCAATAAAAGAAAGGGAGAGAATATTAATTAGGAATAGTGAAAAAAAGATGTGTTATGGGTATTAAAGTAAAATTAACGATATTAAATTTTTTACAATTTTTTGTTTTTGGAGCATGGTTGCTTTCCTTTGGAAAATATATGGCAGTCACTTTGGGGTTTGGCGGTGCACAGATAGGTGCCACGTTTATGACACTTGGTTTTGCCTCATTGTTTATGCCGGGCGTGATGGGAATCATTGCAGACCGCTGGATGGGACCTAACAAACTATTTGCATTATCTCATATATTGGGTGGTGTATTGCTATTTTTTATTGGTCAGCAGACTGACTATAATGGGCTGTATTTGTTTACATTGCTTTATCTGATGTTGTATATGCCTACGATTGGATTGGACAATACTATTTCTTATTGTATTTTGGAGAAAAATAATTTTGACATTGTCAAATCATTTCCCCCTATTCGTGTTTTTGGTACGGTGGGCTTTATTATTGCCGTCTGGATTACAGACTTTTTCGGATGGGGACTAAATTCGGGACAATTCTACTTTGCAGGTATTGGATCGGTTCTTTTAGGATTATTTACGTTCGTACTCCCCAATTGTCCAATAGACAAATCGGCTAAAAAGAAAACCTTGGTTCAAGCTTTGGGCTTGGATGCCTTCGTGCTGTTCAAAGATACAAAAATGGCTGTTTTCTTTATCTTCTCCGTACTATTGGGTGCATCCTTGCAGATTACAAATATGTGGGGAGAAGCATTTTTGCACGATTTTGGAGAAATTG
>CAZLTF010000071.1:0-3596 GCA_964562195.1 uncultured Bacteroidales bacterium
GTCTCCTACGAAGTTGTCTCCCATTACGGAAGATTTAGCTACGACAAGGTTGAAGACTCCTTCCGGAATATTGTTGTCTTTCAAGACTTTGGAAACGATTTTTTGCGTAGCAATAGCAGTAATCGGAGTTTTAGAGCTTGGTTTCCAGATCACTACATCACCGGCTGCGATAGCCAAAGCGCTATTCCAAGCCCATACGGCGACAGGGAAATTGTATGAAGTAACGATACCTACCAATCCCATTGGGTGATATTGCTCAAAAAGTCTGTGGTTTGGCCGTTCCGATTGGAGGCTGATACCATTGATAAGTCGTGCTTGACCAACTGCAAAGTCACAGATGTCAATCATTTCTTGCACTTCACCTTTTCCTTCTTCGAGGATTTTTCCCATTTCGTAAGTAACTAAAGCGCCGAGATCGTCTTTGTATTCACGAAGAGCATTTCCGATTTGACGAACGACTTCAGCTCTTTCGGGAGCTGGTACTTGTCGCCAGATTTTAAAGGCTTCTTGTGCTTTTTTGATGACCATCTCGTAGTCATCCATAGTTCCGTTTTTCACTTTCGCAATTAACGCACCATCGATGGGTGAATACGATTCTGTAATTGCACCACTTGTTTCAAACCAGTCTTCTCCGGTTGATACGCCTTGATTGATATCTTCAATCTCTAAGCGTTTTAATACTTCTTTGATGTTTACACTCATAATATTAATTATTTCTATTTATTAATTTTATTATCATCATTTATTACTCTTCGTCTGACAAGAAAGGATAACGATAATCCGTAGGAGGTACGAAAGTCTCTTTCATTGTTCTTGGAGAAGTCCAACGAATAAGGTTTAGATAACTACCGGCTTTGTCATTTGTTCCGGATCCGCGTGCTCCACCGAAGGGTTGTTGATCGACGACGGCACCTGTGGGTTTGTCATTGATGTAGAAATTTCCTGCTGCGTACCGCAATTTGTCGGTCATAAAGTTGATGACTTCGCGATCTTGTGAGAAAATAGCACCTGTCAAAGCATAAGGGGAAGTAGAATCACATAAATCCAATGTTTCTTCAAATTTATCATCTTCATAGACATAGACGGAAAGCACCGGTCCGAAGATTTCTTCTTCCATTGTTATGAAATTGGGGTCTTTGACCAATATCACGGTTGGTTCAATGAAATATCCTTTGGATTTGTCATATTTACCACCCATGATTACTTCGGCATTATCACTTTCATTTGCTGCATCAATGTAAGAGGCGATGCTATCAAAAGCAGCTTCATCGATCACGGCATTTACAAAATTTCCAAATTCGGTTACGCAGCCCATTTTGATACTTGCGATGTCTTCGGCTAAATATTTTTTCACTTCTGCCCAGATTGAACGAGGGATATAAGCGCGGGAAGCGGCTGAACATTTTTGTCCTTGATATTCAAAAGCTCCTCTTGTTATAGCTGTACTGACAGCCTTGGGGTCGGTATTGTGATGTGCGAAGATAAAGTCTTTACCACCTGTTTCACCTACGATGCGAGGATAGGATTTGTATTTTTTGATGTTGCTGCCGATAATTTTCCAAAATTGTTGGAAAGTATTGGTCGAACCGGTAAAGTGAATGCCTGCCAAATCCGGGCTGTCAAAAATAACTTTTCCGATGGTAGAACCTTTTCCGGGTACAAAATTGATAACGCCGTCAGGCACACCTGCTTCCTTGAAAATCTGCATCAAAAAATAGTTGGAATAAATAGATGTGGTAGCCGGTTTCCATACCGTAACATTTCCCATCAAAACAGGAGATAAGTTAAGATTGGAAGCGATAGCGGTAAAATTAAATGGTGATAAAGCAAAAACAAAGCCTTCTAAGGCGCGATATTCCAATCGATTGATAATGCCGTCGGAAGAATTTGGTTGTTGTTCATAAATTTGACCTGCATACTCTGCGTTGAAACGTAGGAAGTCGATGGTTTCACAAGCGGCATCGATCTCAGCTTGAAAGGGATTTTTTCCTTGTCCCAACATTGTAGCGGCATTGAGCAAAGAGCGGTATTTGGTAGCTATGAGTTCGGCTATCTTCAATGTGATGGAAGCACGTTCTTGCCAGGGCATTTCCGACCATGTTTTGTGTGCTTTGAGAGCGGCTTGGATTGCCATTTCCACTTCTTTGGGACCGGCTTTGTGATAGGTTGCCAATACATGTCCATGATCTGTTGGCATTACTACGGTACCCATATCTCCGGTGCGTACCTCTTTGCCACCGATGATAAGTGGAATTTCGATTACTTCGCTTCTCAATTCTTCCAATTGAGCACGCAATTCTTTACGCTCCTTGGAGCCTGGTGCATAACTTTTTACGGGTTCATTTCCCGGATAAGGGAATTCAAATATTGCATTATTCATATCGTGTGTTTTTATTTTGTTTTTTATAACTTTAAATCTGTTTTTATTTTATTATCAATCATTAAATTAGAAATGAGTTTTGTCTTTGATTTGTTTTTCCTCCGGACATAAATGCAGATTATCGTATTTTTGCTTTATTGTCAAAATGAAAAAGATTTTGCTGTATTATTCTCATTCTAAATTTTTTTGAAATTAAATCGCTGCATATATTCTTCGGGATTGTCTTGTGATTTTAGTTCGTTCAATTCTTCCACTACCAGAGCAATATCTTCGGGTGAAAAACCTTTTTCTTCACAAGCTTCTTCGAGTGTCCCCCATATTGGTTCTCCGCAGACGATACAGCGAATTCCTTTTTTAGATAAATAATTTACCGAAAAAGCATATTCTTCTGTCAATTCTTCGATCGTTATTTCTTTTGTTATTTCCATTGCCAAGCTATTTAACTAACTATAATTCATCGTTTTAACTATCCAAATACCAATCTTTGGATTTTTGCAAATGTAATTAAATTCTTATTTGAAAAACAAATCTTTTTTTGAAATATTTTCAAAGAGATTCTATTGTTACCGTATTGTTTTGTTGTGGAAGGATTGGGACTTTGATATGTTTGGTAAATGATGGCAGAGATTGTCCGTATTTTTTCCGGCTATTGAGGAATATAATTACTGCTTGGGACAAAACTCCAATTGGTTTGTTACGCTTGTGTTTGAAATAGTCATTTCGAAGATTCGAACATATAATGGGATGGATTACGAAGGAGAGCATAATTTTTTTCAGAGTTGTTGCAAGGTGTTTCACGGAGAGGGAATAATTATGAAGAAAATGAAATATTGCTAATAAAAACCTAATTTTATTATTTTTACTATACACCACAATATTGAACCGTATTATCTTATTTGCTATTAATTCAACAAATCTCAAAAATATAGAAAACTTTGAGCAATGAATTTTCAATTAATCCCAAAAAAAATCACTATCTTTGCCGCAAAAATTCAAACATAACATCTTTCGGATAGAAAAATAAAATACTATGAAAAAACAATTATCAAGCAACACAATACAAATTATCATTATCATTATTGCTTTCCTTTTTTCGGCTTTTGTTGTAGGAGATAGTAAGAGTGAATATCATATTCCTATTGCACCGCTATCCATAGCGACTGCTGACTTGGGAAATAATAATTCAGTCGATATTGGCATTGGCCATATGTATAGT
>CAZLTF010000072.1:0-5636 GCA_964562195.1 uncultured Bacteroidales bacterium
TAGAAGGGGAGCAAAAAGCCGCAACTATTGCGGCTTTTTCCTTTTTAATTCTTTTGTTATGTATTACGTATATATCTTATTCTCCGAAACTTACAACAAATTTTATATCGGTCAGACGGCGGACGTTTACCGCAGATTGCAAAGGCATAATTCTCCTCAAAATTCTTCTTACACTCGTAAATTCCAACCCTGGATACTGGCTCACTTTTTCCACGTTTCCGAGAAAAGAGGAGATGCTATTCGTATCGAAAATTTTATCAAAAAACAAAAAAGCTTCGTTTTTATCAAAGCTATTGTATCAAGTTCATTTCATCTACTAACCATTTTGCACCGGCATACTTGTCAATCACAAAAAGACAGTAACGAATGTCCAACGTTATATTTCGACAGAGTCGAGAATCGAAGTTAAGATCGCTCATTGTGCCTTCCCATTGGCGGTCGAAATTAATTCCAATCAGATTGCCATCGGCATCCAATACGGGACTTCCCGAATTACCACCGGTAGTATGATTGGTAGCAATAAAGCCAACATGCAAGCTACCATCCTCGTCGGCATACTGTCCGTAATCTTTATTTTGAAATAAGTTCTTAAGTTTGGGTTCGACGACATAGTCAAAAATATCCGGATTTTCTTTTTCGATTATTCCTTCCAAGGTGGTGAAGGCTTTGTAAAGAATACCATCTTTGGGTTCTGCTCCTTGCACCTTTCCATAGGACACACGCAACGTAAAATTGGCATCCGGATAAAAAATTCGATTTTTTTTCATATCCATCTGAGCTTGCATATAAAAACGCATCAAGCTATCACTTTTGAAGTTGAGTGACTGTTGAACAGGTAAAATATTTTTCCTATAATCTTCCAGCAAGGTCTCTCGCATGTTGAAGAAGAAGTCATTTTTAATTTTTTTATACTGTTTTCGTGTAAACGAACTTAAAAAATCATTGACTTTCAACCCATTAGTAAAGATGCTTTTGGCATAAACTTTTTTCGTAAATTTCGTTGGATTTTTGACAAAAGCTTGAATACTATGACGAACAAACCCGGGAATAGAATTTGGGTTTTGATTTTCATTGTATTCTGTCATCATTGCAATAAACATTTCCTCATCCAAAGCTTGACAGTAATCTTTATAGAACGAAGATATAGTTTTAAGAATCTTGTTTTTTTCCTTTTCAATATCATCGATAGAGCTATTTTTGTCCTCGCAAATCTCGACTAAATGCTCAAATTTTCCCATCAATCGAAGCATTTCAATCTGATAAAGGCTTTCGTAGAAATAATAAAACTTTTGATTAGGCTCTATAAGCTTCAAATACAACTCATTGAGCTGTGGCAATAGTGATTTATATTGATTATTATCCGCCCATTCTTGAAACAATCGTTCGGCATCTTTTTTATGTTGAATGGCATTGGATTTTTTAATACCTAAGTTTTCACCGATCCATTTTTTCCAGCCGTTAGCCACCCTTGCTTGTTTAGAGGAATATTGGATACGGACTTTCGGGTCTTGATTCATGTATTTCTCCATTATTTTGAGCCGCTGGGTACGCAAATCAATTCTAATAGGATTAACCACATTAACTGTCAAATCAATAGCAGAAGCGGGGAGATATTCTTGGGTCGTTCCCGGGTAACCAAAAACGAAAGTAAAATCATTTTCATGTGCACCTTTTAAGGACACATTGAAATGTTTCAGCGGATGATAAGGGCGATTGTTATTATGAAATTCTGCGGGCTGATTATCCTGATTGACATAGATTCTAAAGACCGAAAAATCACCGGTATGCCGTGGCCAGACCCAATTGTCAGTATCTCCACCAAATTTCCCGATATTGGATGGCGGTGCACCCACCAAGCGAATATCCTTAAAAATTTCATTGACAAAGAGGAAATATTGATTGCCATAAAAGAAGGGTTTTACACTGGCTTCATAAGAAGTGCCCTCTATAGCCTTATCAATAAGCTCTTGGCTACTCTTTCTTATTGCTTTTTGTCTTTGCATTTCAGTCATTTGGGATGTTACATTTTTCAGAACATCTTGTGTCACATCCTCCATCCGTACCAGACGAGTCACCGTTAAGCCCGGATTTGCGAGTTCTTCTTTTTGGGACATCGCCCAGAAACCATCTTTAAGGTAATCGTGTTCCAGAGAGGAATGACGTTGTATATTGGAATATCCACAATGATAATTGGTCAATATCAACCCCTGATCCGATACAATCTCCGCAGTACAGCCCCCACCAAATATCAACACGGCATCTTTGAGGCTGGAATGATTGATCGAATAAATATCATCGGCACTTAAATGCATACCCATTGCCTGCATCTCCGCTTCATTCAATTCTCCGAGCAACATCGGTATCCACATTCCTTCATCCGCTTTCAACAGATGGGCACTCAACAACATACTTAATAATATAATCCGGAACTTCTTCATCAACGTCTATTTTTTAGATTTTCTACGATTGGCAAATGTACAAAAAATCTAATTTTAAAAATTTTTGTTTTTCGACAAATTTCATTCCATCCGGAGAATGATTTATTAAGTTCAAGCGCATAGATTGTATTGTTTACAGGCATTTGCTACAATTTTCATTTCTGTTTATTATCATTACTTTCTCTCTTTTTCTTCGTTGTTGTTATTTAAAAAATATTAAAATTTGCGGCAGTAGCCGAAAAAACCGGCAAGAGAAAATGATCATCACTTCAACAGACTCCCAAGATCTTGACAAACAGTCTTATGGGTAAAAAAAGAGAAACAAAATTTTGATTATCCTGAGACAATTTTTTATAATTTTATTTTGTAGTCTTCGCATTTGTAAGTTGAATTTACGATTTAAATAATCATTTGACTATTTGAATTATCTTTGCAAAAAAAAGTATGGTAAAAACAGTACATACACTATTGAACGCAGATGAGGCGATTATTATGGGTATTTTAAACCTGACTCCCGATTCGTTTTACGATGGCGGGAGATATGCGACGACGTACCTCTCTCAGGTGGAAAAAATGTTGGATGAAGGAGCCGGCATAATAGATGTCGGAGCAATATCTTCACGTCCCGGCGCAAGTCTTCTGACCGAGCGTGAAGAAGTCAATAGATTGAAAAAGCCAATAGGTGAGATTCTAAAAAGATTTCCGGATATTATCTTGTCGATAGATACATTTCGACAAAATGTCGCAGCTCACTATATAAAACAAGGAGTAAGTATCATCAATGATATTTCCGGTGGAATGCTCGACAAAAAAATGATTCCCTTTGTAGATAAATATCACATTCCTTATGTAATGATGCATATGCAAGGAAGACCTCAAAATATGCAAGAAAAACCAATTTATAAAAACGTTACAGAAGAAATAAAAGCGTTTTTCAAGCGGCAACTTAATCTATTTCAAGATCCCGGCAATGTAATTTTAGATCCCGGATTTGGTTTTGGGAAGACCTTAGAACATAATAATCGATTATTGGATGAACTGTCTTCATTTCAAGAATTGAAACAGCCTATATTGGTGGGAACAAGTCGCAAGTCAATGATTTACAATCTATTAAACATCACACCACAGGAGGCTCTCAACGGGACTACGGTTGTAAACACCATTGCATTGCTGAATGGTGCAAAGATTCTCAGGGTACACGATGTGAAAGAAGCCAAACAATGCATTGCTATTTTTCGGCAATTGTCAAATAATTAGTTAGTGAATAGATATTTTATTTAATTTTGGGATTAAATTTAGATAAACTGTGAAGAAGAATTTATTTTTGCCCTACATATTGGTACTGATTGTCACTTTGCTTGCTTGTCAAAAGAATGAGAAGAAGAGTGAACATATTTTTCAAGATGGGTCTGTTCAGAAGAATAATTTCACTATGAGCAAGTCGGAAGCGATTGACATTCTAAGAAACAGCAATAACACAGACTCGTTGTCGTATGCGTATTATAGAATTTCTCTTGCACATTATATGGATGACAATTGTGACTCCGTCCTTATGAATGCCCGAAAAGCCAAGCAGCTATTGGGTGAAGATAGTTTATCCATTTTGTTAGTGAAGATAAATGATATTATTGCGAAGTACTATTATTGCAATATTGAATCTGAAAAGTGTATTCATCAGGCTTTCTTGTTGCTCTCTCAAGCTACAAGTATCAAGCATAAATATTACCAAGCGGAGGCAATGATTCTTTTGGGAGGTTCATTTATCGAGATACATAAATATTCGGAAGCTTATCTGTATTTGACACGAAGCATAAAAATCTCAGAAGAGTTCGGTTATTATGATAAATTGATAGAAGCGAATAATTTGATGGGACTGCTTCATTCTGCCAATTTTAATACGCAAAAAGCGACCGATTATTTTCATCGTAGTCTGCATTATGCACTGAAAAATAACGATAGTACCAAAATATCCGTTGCTTTTCACAACATTGCGACTTCCCATCTGGAGTCCCCCGAATATCTGGATTCTACAATTTATTACCTTAAGAAATCCACCCTTTTTTCTCAATCTACAAATAAAGAAGAGTTGATGATAACATGGGGAATGATTGCCTCGGCATATCTTGAAAACGACCGGCTTGATTCAGCAGTTAGTTATATCAATAAAATGCTTTTCAAAATACCATCAATAACTTCTCCTGATATTGATTTCTTGATCAATAATTTACAAGGGTATTACGCTTTTAAAACCAAAGACTATATTTCATCTATCAACTTCTACAGACACAACATCAACAATCTGGACACATTGGACTATCAGGATATAAAGACGTATTACTTGCTTGCAAACAGCTATTTAAAATCCGGGGAGAATGATTCCGCCTATTATTTCTACAATCGATATGCCAATGCTATCACGTCTATACGCAATACCGAAAACAAAACACCGGTTATATCCAAAGCACTGGAAGAGAAGATTGACAGAGAAAAAGAGGAGTTTATTACCGGTATGAAGACCATCAACCTCTTAAAAAAGCAAAAACGTAATGCAATCTATTTTATCATCACATCCATATTGTTGATTATCACATTAATATGGTATTATTTCAACATTAGAAAGAAGAACCGGGTAATTTCCCAGAAAAATAAATTTCATTTAAAACTATTAGAAAAATCGAAAGACATTATCATTATTGTAAATAAACAAGGAGAAATTACTTACCGAAGTCCTTCCTATGAATCCATACTCAAGTTGCCCTATGCACAAAACCAGACATTACGCAATTTCCCTAATTTTCATCCCGAAGATGTGAAAGAAATAAATCTACTTTTTATTAAATTTCTAAGAAGTGAAGAGAATTCTTCTTTTGATTTTGAGTTTAGAATAAAAAACGGATTGGGAGAATATCGTTTGATGCAAGCTTCGGCTACCGTTCTTTGGAATGCACCGCTAATACAAGGCACTATTATCAATTTTAGGGACATCACAATAGAAAAAGAGAGAGAAAACAAAATTATCGAATCCGAAAAGACATTCCGGAATATCTTTAATGGAGTGACCAATGCCATATACATTCTCGATAAAGAAGGAAAATTTATCATCGTAAACGATGGTGCGAAGAAAATGTATCAATATGATAAAGGAGAATTTATTGGCAAGACTCCCGAGTTCCTTTCCGCTCCAAACAAAAATGATTT
>CAZLTF010000073.1:0-4295 GCA_964562195.1 uncultured Bacteroidales bacterium
TTTCCGGATTGTCGGGAAAATTGAGCCAAAGACGATACTTGTTTCCCAAGGTTTTGACAGATTTAGACCATAGTTCCTCGGCTTTGGTATTCATCAGTGTGGGAACTCCCATGCTTGATATCAGCCAGGTGTTATTTTTTATTTCCTCATTGAGTTGATTTTCGTTCCAACCCGAATATCCAACAAAAATCCTGACTTCCTCCGCATTAATTAGCCCCAGCATAATCAAATCTTTGAGGTCTTTCATACTGCTTCCCCAATAGAGGTTCTCCATAATGTGATATGATTCATCAAACAAATCAGGACGGGAATGAATGAAAAACAGCCTGTCGGTACTCACCGGTCCGCCAAGATACAACTTGCCTTTGAAATCGGGAAAATCCTCAATAGCATCAGACACAAACTCTTTGGATGGTTTATTCATGACTATCCCGAGACTGCCTTCTTCATTATGCTCAACCAACAAAATCACCGAACGATTGAAATATATATCCGGCAAAAACGGTTCGGCAATAAGAATCTTACCTGCTTTGGGAGCAATATTGTTTGATTTTATTGTGAAGATGTCAAATTTTTCTGCCATTTACTCTATTCTAATTATTTTTACTACTTTTGTAAACAAAAATAATGTATAAAAGTTTATGATAAATAAAAACTTTCAAAAATTTTCCAAGCTGCGAAAAGACTTCCCTTTTTTTGTATATGAGGGATTTGAATATCAAATTTCAGAGGATTCATTAGAGGTTGTTTTTCACTTTTCCATATCAAAACAATACTTTTTTCATCCTACAATTAGCTTGAAGAAAAATTCACAAATCGATTATCATCGAATTCCCAAAAAACAACTCAATTTGCTCCTTTTTCATATCGGAATGGTGGAGGTGATATCCTATTGGAAAACGACTTGTTCTCCGCTTATCGTAATTCGCAATTATCATTTCACAAAGGAACAGGAAGAATGGTGGAAGAAGCTGTTTTACAATGGACTAAGTGAATTTTTTTACCTCAATGATATACGGGTTAATCAAGCGGATATTGTTGATTTCAGATATGAAACAGATCGGAAAACCGAAGCCTTTTCTCAGGTTTTTGACGAACAGCAAGTCATCGTTCCGGTAGGAGGTGGCAAAGACTCGGTCGTGACTATCGAGCATCTCAAAAAGCATAAGAAAGTGTTTCCGTTGATTCTCAATCCGCGTCCGGCTAGCATTGCTACGGTGGAGGTGAGTGCTGTTCCTATTGATCGATTAATCATCATAGAAAGAAGCATAGATCCTGAGTTGCTTAAGATGAATCAAGCCGGTTTTCTCAATGGGCATACACCCTTTTCGGCTCTTTTGGCGTTTATTACTTTGCTTAGCGGTAGTCTCAGCGGAATAAAAAATGTGGCACTCTCCAATGAATCAAGTGCCAACGAACCTACACACCTCGAGACAAATGCAAATCATCAATATTCCAAATCCTATGAATTTGAAAAAGATTTCAGAGAATATGTCCAGCGATATATTGTGAAGGATTTTAATTATTTCAGCTTCTTGCGTCCCCTGTCCGAGTATCAGATTGCGATGCTTTTTGCAAAACAGAAACAACATTTTCATACATTCAAAAGCTGCAATGTTGGTAGCAAAAAAGATATCTGGTGTGGTAAATGCTCCAAATGTTTGTTTACCTACATCATCCTTTCCCCCTTCGTCAAAGCTTCCGAACTGCAAAATATCTTTGGCAGCAATCTGTTGAATGACAAAGAATTGTATCCCATTTTTAAAGAATTGACAGGAAACACAGAAGCCAAACCTTTTGAATGTGTGGGAACTATCGACGAAGTAAATTTGGCTTTGCAAACAACGATCGATAATTCACAGCGCCCTCTACCGGTGTTGTTGGAGGAATATGAAAGTACTTTTTTGAATCCCAAAATGACACAACCGGATATGGAGTTGTTTACCGACAATATCCATTTCCTTGATCGTGAATTTGAAAAGATTTTGTATGAGGCGATTCGTAATGCAAGGAAATCGTAGTCTTCAATGATACCGAAATAAAAATTTGTTCATTCGGAATAAATCTATACTTTTGTATCCGGATAAAAAACATTGTATTATTTACACATTACTATAAAATGATATTGTTTATGAAAAATAAAATGATTTTATTGAGCTTATTGGTTCTCCTGTCTTCCGCCTACGGTTTTTCACAAACGAAGATATTCTGGTCAGGTAGCGATGACAATCAATGGTTTAATGCGAACAACTGGGATGGAAATAGCATCCCTACAGCAGTAGATCATGCTGTTATTCCCAACAATTGCGCTTATTATCCTTCTGAATTTTCGGAAGATGCCTTAGAATTGGACTCATTGACAATAGATGATGCCGCTCAATTGATTTTGCCGGAGGAGGGGTTTGATTTTAGCTGCAATTCTCCTGTGACACTTCGCTATAATGATGCATCCAGAGCAATATTTTATCACCATCTGTCTGATATTGAGATTAATAATGAAGTCTCTTATTCTGCAAATATATATCGTGCTATCACTTCGACTATTCAAGATGGAGTGACAGGAATCTTTTCCGGTTCGGTCTTGTATGAATTTGATCCTTTTGAAAATCAATGGTCAGCCATCCTTGATGCCGGGCTTCCTCTTCCTCCTGGAAAAGGATATTTTGTGTATAGAGAAGAAGATTACACCTATCATTTGCAAGGAAATGCCAATAACGGAGATGTTGAAATTCCATTGCAGTTTGCCGAATGTCGTGGAAATTCATTTATCGGCAATCCATATACAACTTTTATCGACTGGGATCTTGTTACCGAACGAAATGAGGTGGATAAAGCCATATATCTCTGGTCAATCGAAGAAGCAAACTACAAGGTCTGGAATGGACATATCGGAAATGCGAATAAGGGTATTATCAAACCCGGAGATGGTTTCTTTGTTAAAGTCGAAAGTGAGGATGCATTTCTTACATTTACAGAAGACTGCAAATCAGATTCTTACGACAAAGAGGTGGAAGATTGGTACAAAAACTACATTGAATGTGAGATCTCAGACGGGAAATATACGGATATTACCTATCTGGCTTTTCTCGAAGAGGCTACCGATGCTTATGATTTTGAGATGGATGCAGAGAAATTTGCCGGTTATACTTTCTCTCCGGATATATACACTATGGGAATCGATGAAAACTGTGGATTGATAGATACTTTACCATACAGTATCAATGTGTTAGGCTATAATTATTTTAACCCGATGATTAGAAGACTCTATGTCGAATCGGGAGACTCTACGGATTATACTTTGCACTTCAAAGCTCATCATAATAATGCTTTCAACCAATGGATTGATTTTTTTCTCATTGATAGCTTGTTGAATACTGAAACGGCTATCGAAGATGAACTTGAAATTTCTTTTTCTACAACACCCAATACGCTGATTGACAATAGATTTTATCTTAAGTTCGAACTTAGTAACGGGGTTCCCGAAAATCAACAAAAATATTTTAGAATTTATGCGTCCAATCACCGGCTTCATATCACCAACAATTACAACTCCGCTTATCCGCTTGCCATTTATGATATCATGGGCAGAGAGCTTTATAAGGGAAATCTACAACAGGGAGATAACTCAATTTCGTTGAATGCAGACAGACAGTATATCATCATTCAAGTTAATTACGAAAATGGAATAAATACACGAAAATTTTTCTTTCATCAATCAATGCAATAGTATTATATATTTGAAACAAAGAGTAATGGCTTGGATGGCTTAATCTAATAGTCTAAGGTTGATATGATATTACTCTATATTTAATGTTTCGATAATTTTTCATTTTGCTCAATGTGACTTTGGATAAAATCCAAAAGAATTGTATGATAGCATCAAAAATAAACGTACTTTTGCATTTTAAAAGTATAATAAGTTTATGACAACGATAAGACGTTCGCTAATCGATTCTTTGGAAGTAAAAAAAAGGATTTTATCCAATGAAATATTACTTCACGATCTTGAAAATCTTGCCTCCGTTTGCATTACTGCTTTGCAGAATGACAAAAAGATATTGTTTTGCGGCAATGGTGGCAGTGCCGCTGATGCACAGCACCTTGCGGCGGAATTATCCGGTAGATTTTACTTCGACAGACCACCATTATTTGCCGAAGCCTTGCACGTAAATACCTCATATTTGACTGCCGTTGGCAATGATTACGGTTACGACAAAATATTTTCCCGTTTGGTGCAAGCTAAGGGAAGGGAAGGAGATGTTCTGATAGGTCTATCTACATCGGGCAATTCCGAA
>CAZLTF010000074.1:0-2894 GCA_964562195.1 uncultured Bacteroidales bacterium
CGTCTAAGACAAATGCGTGTCCTCCGCTGGAACTTTGTCCTGCATAATACATAGGGCATTTGTCATCCAATTCGTCTTGTACGAATCCTTTCCAAACTGTGTAGGTGTAAGATTGTCTATATAATAATTGACAAGAATTGGAATATTTGAAATAACTTTTGAAAGCATAATATACATCTTGACTGTAAGCACCTGATGACTCCGGTCCATAACCCATATCAACAGAGATGCCTGCGTGAGAAACCAATTGGGCGGCAGGTGAACTCGGAGCAGAAATCGAAAGATTGTCGAGCATTCCATTCCATTGATATTCAGTGTTTCCAAAGTTAGCACACAATTGTCCGTAACCGGAAGCGTAATAGCAATGACTTCCTGTTCCTGTCTCCGGCCATCTCCAATAATACATTATTTGTGACATACAAGTCGCTACACAACCTGTGAGAGCTCTTCCTCCGGGTCCTGCATTGTCGAGAGGACAATAATAATTGTTGGGTGGAGTTTGATCCCATTTTGAGGGAATCAATGCATCGACAACGATTGTTTTTGTTTTTTCGATAGCGTTGGGATTAATATTTTCAATCTCTTGATTTTTTGCCTTTACGAATGCATCCGCTTCCAGATTATTTTCTCTCAAATATTTGATATTGTCAACGTAAGTGCCCATCCATGCTAAGAAATTGTCACTGAGATGATCAGGATCATAAGGCTTGTCAAATGAATAACCCAATACCGGAACCATCGCATCTTCTGCAGAAATGATGATAAACCCGTAATTGTCAAAGTTAAAGACATAATACATTGTCTCTCCATTGTCTTTCACCGTAAATTGTCCGGAAATTTTGAGCTGATTTATTTCGGTTGGTGCCAAATAATTGTTAACCCTCAACAAATAGGCTTTCAGAGCAATCGTTTTTGCTTTTTCAAAACTTACCTCCTTGGCATAAGAAGTTCCTATAAGAATAACACTTAATAAGATGAGTAATGCTTTTTTCATAGACTTAATTTTATTTATTTATTTTTCTTCGCAAAGTTAATAGAATAACTTAAAGTTCTTATTGGAAATTTGATTTTTATTTGTTATGTGTAATGTGATGATATTCAGACTGTTACTGTTGTTGTCGTAACAGTTTGAATAGAAACTCATCTATAATATCATTTCAATTTCCTTCAACGAGGAGACACAAAAGGTGCAATCATAGTTGCTTGAGTCATTCTCAAAATCAACAAATATTTGATCCATTCCTATTTTTTTTGCCCCCAAAATATCTACTTGATAATCGTCACCTACCATGATACATTCATCCGCTTTTGCACCAATTTTGTTTAGCGCATATTGAAAAGCAATAGGAGAGGGTTTGAGAGTTCCGGCATCTTCGGAAGTGTAGAGTCCTTCAAAATAGGGCGATAACCCATTGATATCCATTTTCTTCTTTTGGACTTCTTTGAAACCATTGGTAAGAATATGGAGTTTGTACTTTTTTTTTAGGTATGAAAGCAATTCCAAAGTGTATGGAAAGAGATTTTTTTTTGACGGACTATGTTGCAGATAGTAGCTTGCCATTTTTTTTGCAAGTTCCCGGTCGATGATGGCATATAGTTTCAGGCTGTCTTCAAATCTCAGGACATTCAAGTCTGCCTTTGAAATATTACCGGCTCTATATTTCGCCCAATATTTGTCATTTATTTTCTGATAGTTATGAAAAAAAACATGTACTTCCGCAACACCTTTTTGTTGCAATCCAAAAATGGAATACATTTCTCTGAAAGTTTCTTCGGAGCTTTTGTCAAAGTCCCAAAGTGTCCGGTCTAAATCAAAAATAATATGTTTGTAATTATGGTTCATCCAAATATGTTGTTTGTTTTTGTAAAATATTTATAATCGGCGACTTGTGATGATTTTATCGTAAATCCATAAGCCTGTTACAGTTATCATTCCGATAGCTGTGAAGACATACCAGATATGCGAAGGGTGGTAAGTATCCCATAGATAGTTTGTAAGTTCGTGTGTATTCATTCCCAATTTTTCGCTTCCGAGAGCAATGAAATCATTTTTTGTAAATAGTTCTCCCCGTTTGGGAATAGTCCAATGATGCTTGTTGAATTCTGTTTCCAGAAGTCTAATTTTGTCCGACATTTTGCCATAAATGTTTCCTGAAAGATAACCTGCCAGAAAGTTGCCGCCTGCCAATGGCAGAAAAGACATTCCCATGTACAAACCTTTTTTGTCAGCAGGAGCGATTCGCCCGATATAT
This sequence comes from uncultured Bacteroidales bacterium, assembly GCA_964562195.1. Classification (GTDB taxonomy): domain Bacteria; phylum Bacteroidota; class Bacteroidia; order Bacteroidales; family S143-32; genus S143-32. The sequence goes on from CAZLTF010000074.1 coordinate 2,253, forward strand.
TCGGTGATTTTGGGAGAGCTTGCCATTTCTCCGAGAGAGAAAATGAGAATGGCTGTGATGATAAAGAAAGGGTTGGTAAAAATAAACATAAGTCCTACACCTATTGCGGCGATCAATATACCGCTTATCATCGTATTTAGTGGCTTGAATTTCATGACAAAAGCGGAAACAAAAAGTTGGAATGCAATAATAAAAAATGCATCGGTATTGATAATCATTTCCGCAGCAATATTTCCATCCTTAGTGCCGACAGCCGAAGCAAGCCAAGGCGAGATAGCAGCAATAGAATTGTACATTGCAGTGGTATCCACCCATTGTTCGATGAAGACAGGCATGGTGAAAAACAGTTGAAGATACATCGTCCAGAAACCAATAATCAGAATTAGAAAGCTCACAAACTTAAAATCCAGAATGACCTGTAAGATGTTTCTCAGAATAGCAAGAATACTATCGGATATTGAATCCTTATTTTTTTCACGAAGTGGTTCTTTGAAGAAAAAGAATACGAGCAGCATATTGAGAGCAATGATAGCCGCCGAAACATAAAATACATATAACCAATTGATTTCACGAAGTTTGGATGCAACGATAGGACCTATGAATGCACCGATATTTACCATCATATAAAAAATACCAAATCCG
>CAZLTF010000075.1:0-7091 GCA_964562195.1 uncultured Bacteroidales bacterium
TCCGGAATGACAGGCGCGTGTCATTTCGCTACGGAGCGGTAGCGGAGTGAGAAATCTTTTGTAGTTATGAGTTGATAGTTAGATACCCGATGTTTCTCCGTATGAATATATTCTTACATTTGTAGCACAAAACCGGATTTCCCCATGAATAAAAAACGGCAATCATTCGTCAAGAGTCGTGTCAAAGGAGCATTGATTGCTTTCAAAGGCGCCTATTTGTTCGTTACTACCGAACCGAGTGGGATGGTTCAATTTGCTTTGGCTGTACTGCTCGTGGTAGCCGGTTTTTATTTTGATATCAGTCTGTACGAATGGACATTACAAATCATTTCCATAGGTATGGTGCTTACGGCGGAAGCTTTGAATACAGCTATTGAAAAACTCTGCGATTTCGTACATGAAGAGCATCACGAACGCATCGGATTTATCAAAGATATCTCCTCCGGTGCCGTATGGTTTGCCGCTATGACGGCATTAGCCTTGATAGCTGTGATTTATTTACCGAAATTGATGGGATAAAAAAACAGCAACCCTGATACGGATTGCTGTTTGTCGCTCTATTGTGACCTGACTGGGGCTCGAACCCAGGACCACCTCCTTAAAAGGGAGGTGCTCTACCAACTGAGCTATCAGGTCGCAGGTAAAACGGGTGCAAATATAAAGCTAATTTCAGAATTGGCAAGTATATTCCGGAGATATTTTTTTCTGGGTAGATTCAACTATCAAATGCAAGACTTTTTGGATAAAACCTTGATTTTTCTTGCATTTTTCCATCAATATATTTGTGTAATACATTCTCCTTCACGTGTTTGAGAGTTTTTCAGCATATCCTATTTAAATTTTTGTGTTCGCAGTTGTTAAAAGCCGGGTAATTTCATTAATACCGTTGGCAGCAATAATATCCACCCCAGAATCATCAAAGATATCATAAACGGAGTGATCCATTTCACCCATTTTTGATAGGGTATTTTGGCAACGCCTAACACACCGATCAGGACACCGGAAGTAGGTGTAATCATATTTGTAAATCCGTCACCAAATTGGAATGCCATCACGGTTGCTTGGCGGGACAGATTGACCAAATCCGAGAATGGAGCCATTACCGGCATCGTCAAAGCGGCTTTGGCAGAGCCGGAAGGAATGATCACATTAATGGCGGTTTGGATAGCGTACATAATGGACACCGTACCTGTTTTTCCCATTCCACCCATTCCGTTGGAGACGTAATAAAGAATGCTGTCAATCACTTTTCCATCTTCGAGGATAATCAATATTCCACCTGCGAGACCTACGACCAGAGCGGCAGACATAATATCCTTAGCGCCTTCCAAAAAAAGTTTGGTAATATCATTGGCGCTAAGGCCCATAGCGACACCCGAGAGTATTCCCATAGCGAAGAAAAGTCCTGCAATTTTGGTAATATACCATTGGTAACCCATTACGCCAACAATCAAAAAGATAATCGTGTAAAACAAAAGAGTAAGGATAAAAAAGTGAACCGATTTGCGAAGCGTAAAAATACTCAAGACGGGAAAAACTCCGGCAAACACAGGTATCAACGGAAGGCTTAGGTTCAACGATTCACCGATAGAAATAGTAGTAAAGCGAAGCTCAAAACCATTTTCAAAAGAATAGATCAACAAGACCGCTTGAATAAACAAAAACACTCCCCAAGAAGTCTTATTGGTATAATAGTTTAATTTTTCATCATTAGTATTTTGTTTTTTTCTCCAATATTCATCTTCTTGATACACAGGTGATTTGCTTGGGTCTTTTTTGATTTTTTTGGCGTAGCGCAAAACCCAGAAGATACCAAAGAAGGTAATGACAACCCACACAAAGCTTCGATATTCAAAACCTGAAAACAGAGGCAAATCTGCGATTCCTTGTGCAATTCCAATCGTAAATGGGTTGAGTACTGCTCCTGCAAAACCGAGTCCTGCGGCAACAAAGACCATATTCACGCCCACGATGGAATCATATCCCATTGATATTGCCAAAGGCACCAAAATGATGATAAAAGCAATGGTCTCTTCACTCATTCCAAAGACTGCCCCGAAGATACTGAATACAATCATTATCAGTGTGATAATAATGTTATTGACACCCAATTTTTGGAGCCATTTCTGATGTTCCAATTTTTTGGTAAAATTCAGAAAAGACAATATTCCTACATCAATGGCTTTGCTGGCGTTCATAATCCAAAAAGCTCCGCCTATCATCAGTATAAAAATAATAATGCCGGCTTGTTTTACAAAACCTTTAAAAAGGGCGGTGAAAATTTGCCAAGATTGAGGCTTGCTTTTTTCAAAATGGAAGCTGTCTTTGACTAAAATTGTTTTTTCGGCTCCATTGACGATTTTGCCGGTACGTTCAAATTCACCACCGGGCACCAACCAAGTAATAATCGCTGCCAAAACAATGATATAAAAAATAATCACATAAGTATGAGGAAACTTTTTTTTCATCTTTCATAAATTTTAATGTCCAAAAGTACGTTTTTTTTGATTGCGAAATACGAATGAAATGTTCTGGAAGAAATTAGCTGCCCCAATTTTCACGGTCCAGACTTCTAAAATGAATTGCTTCGGCAAGGTGCTCATTTTTAATATTTTCGCTATCTGCTAAATCGGCGATGGTACGTGCTACTTTAAGAATACGGTCATAGGCACGGGCGGAGAGATTGAGTTTTTCCATTGCATTTTTCAGGAGATTCATTCCGGCATTGTCGATTTTGCAATATACTCTGAGCTGTTTGGATGTCATCTGTGCATTGGCATGAATATCGTTCAGGTCAGTAAAACGTATTTTCTGAATTTCTCTTGCTTTGATTACTCTCTGTCTGATATCTTTGCTTTTTTCGGATTCGCGCTCTTCTGCTAGTTCTTTGAAAGGTACGGGGATTACTTCTACGTGAATATCAATTCTATCCATCAAGGGACCGGATACCTTATTGAGGTAACGTTGCACTGCTCCGGGTGGGCAAGTACAAGCGATTTCGGGATGATTATAATACCCGCAAGGGCAGGGATTCATAGCGGCGATAAGCATAAAGCTTGCAGGATATTCGACGGTAAGTCGTGCCCGGGCAATGGATATTTTGCGTTCTTCTATGGGTTGGCGCATCACTTCCAATACGGTTCTCTTAAATTCGGGTAGTTCGTCCAAAAACAAAACCCCATTATGTGCCAAAGATATTTCTCCGGGCATAGGATAGCTGCCACCTCCTACCAGACCGACATCACTGATGGTGTGATGTGGTGCGCGATAGGGTCTAACGGAGATCAAAGCATCTTCTTTTTTTAATTTTCCAACGATGGAATGTATCTTTGTGGTTTCCAGAGCCTCACCCAATGATAAAGGGGGAAGAATGCTGGGAATTCTTTTGGCAACCATTGTTTTTCCGGAGCCGGGAGGGCCAATCAAAATGACATTATGACCGCCTGCAGCGGCGATTTCCATAGCACGTTTGATATTTTCTTGTCCTTTGACTTCCGAAAAATCAAAATCATATTCGTTTAAGGTGTGATAAAATTCGTCTCTTGTGTTGACAAGTGTTGGCTTGATTTGGCTTCGTTCTTCAAGGATTTCTACGACTTCATTGATATGAGTCACGCCATAGACATTCAGGTTGTCCACAATTGCTGCCTCGCGGGCATTTTCCGAAGGAAGAATAAAACCTTTGAATCCTTGTTTGCGTGCTTCTATGGCGATGGGCAATGCTCCTTTGATAGGTCGAAGGCTACCATCCAAGGACAATTCTCCCATGATGATATACTCTTCGAGATGCTTGGCTACTACCTGCTCGGAGGCGGTCAATATTCCGATCGCCAATGGCAAATCGTAAGCCGCTCCTTCTTTTTTTAGGTCTGCCGGAGCCATATTGATTGTGATTCTATATCCGGGCCAATGATACCCGCTCGTTTTCAAAGCTGCCAGTATCCGTTGTTCGCTTTCCTTCACGGCATTGTCAGGCAAGCCTACGAGATGAAAAGCCGAACCTCTATCTACATGCACTTCTATCGTGATCAGTATGGCATCTATACCCAATAATGTACTTCCATATGTTTTAACCAGCATACTCTTGATTTAAAAGGCAAAGGTATTAAATTAATTAAATCGAAGATGTCCTTTTTTGGGTAACTGCAATCTTGTTTCTATAAGGTGTATTGTGATTGTAATACACACTGTATCAGCCTATAATATCACGGTTTATCATTTTCAAAAGCGCAAAAAGAAACAAAATGCCATTTGTTTTTGCTTGTTTTTTTCGCCTTCTTTTTGTGTTTTTCAGATTGATTGACAATTTTAGCCGTTGCGGTAAAACCATTTGCTTTTTCTACTGTTTACTTCTAATATGAGCTACATATTTTTGAATAAAAACAATGATAGATTTAGAAAAAAGCACGTTTAGAAAACATCTTATTTATTCTTCGATAGAAGGGCTGATTATAGGGGTGTTGGCACTCAACGAATTTGTGTTTATCAAAACGATGAAAGGCTCAGAATTCGGTTTGGGTTTTTTGTTCCAATTTTCGGTGATCGTATTGTTAGTTTCAGTTTTTATTAATGAATACCTTAAAAGATTTCGCAACAAAAAGAAGATTTTAGTATATATCACCCTGATGACACGTCTCCCGTTGTTGTTGTTTTTGTTGTTTCCTGCAGATTTTAATACGGTTTATAATACCTCCGTATATCATTTGGTATTTCTATGTATTTTTTTGATTTACTTTTTGTCACAACCTGTGGTTTTGCCTATTATTAATCTCTTTTTAAAGAATAATTATAGAAGCCGTAATTTTGGGAAATATTATAGTTATTCGGAGACTTTTCGCAAGGGATTTGCGATTATCGCAACATTTTTATTTGGTTTGTTGTTGGATTATGACAAGGATGCTTATATATTTGTATATCCGTTTTTGGGCTTATTGAGTATTTTTTCGGTTTGGATTTTGGGACAAATTGACACAAGTAAAATGGAATTGGATTCACACAAGATGAAAATCCATATTTCATTGCGTACTACTTTTATGAGAACAATAGAGATTCTAAAAACAGACAAAGCTTATCGTGATTTTGAAATCGGATTTATGTTTTACGGATTGGCTTTTATGATCACAGCGGTGGTATTTACTTTGTTTTTTGACAAGGTGTTGCACCTCAATTATTCTTCGCTTGCTTTTTATAAAAACTACTACAATTTATTGGCAATCATACTATTACCATTTTTTGGAAAACTCATAGACAAGATAGATCCTCGCAAATTCGGGGTTTTAAGTTTTAGTTTTCTTTCGGCTACCATCTTTTTTGTGATGATGACGGAATTTGTGGCGGATAATATTGAAATTTGGGGTATCAAAATTTATTTTTTGATGCTAATCGCATATAGTTTTTATGGTTTTTTTGCAGCGACTATGGCTTTGCTGTGGTTTATTGGTTCGGCGTATTTTGCCCATAAAAAAAATGCGGATATTTATCAAGCGGCTCACCTTAGCTTGACCGGAGCAAGGGGCGTATTTGCGCCTTTTGTGGGTGTATTGATTTTGCAATATTCAAATTATTCGATAACTTTTGGCATTGCATTTATCGCTTCTTTGATTTCTGTTTTTGTAATGTATTGGTCTTTGCGAAAAGAAAAACGAAAACAGCCCAATCATGGTGATTTGTCTGTTTGAATAAAATAAGTTTTTTTGAAAAAAAACTCTCAAACACGTGAAAAAAGAGTGAATTACGTAAATGTTTTCAATAACAAAATACAAGAAAAACCAGCGTTTTTTTCAAAAAGTCCTGCATTTGTTTATTCTCAAAGAGGGTGTTTTTCGTTCCACAGAAACACTTCCCTTTTTTAACTCGTGTCAAATCAGGTATATTAGGTCGTATAAATTGCAGAAAATAGGGTGGAGAACAAGGCTATAAATTTTTGGGCATAGCCCGATGTTGAAAGAATCAAAAACAAAAAAATGATATTTTTCATAACAAGGGCAAAATTAATAAAAAATTACTTCTTCACCACCTTCTTAGAAAAAACTTTCCGTTCCTTTATCATTCCATAGAGAAAATAGGTTCCGGAAGGCATTTCCTGTCCCCATTCGTCTTTGCCGTCCCAGATGACTCTTCCTTTGTTAGCGAGGGTGTAGCCATTGCTTAGATCACGTATCTCGTAGCCTTTGACATCATAAATGAATAGATTGAAGCCTTCTGTTTGCTCTTTTTGTTCGTAATATACGAAAAGATTATTTTTGAAGGGATTGGGAAACACTTTGGCAGTGAAGTTTTCTATGTCTTTTTGGTAATACTTATTGATACGGGTAGCGGTATCTTGATATTCATAAGCACCCATATCTATTCGACCGCCTTTGATGCGAGGTCTGCCGGCGAGGTCGGTCGAGGGAAGCCAGATACTATCGCCATAGATACCTATCAAGCAAATCTTATCTTCTATAATTTTGATATAGGGCGGTTCCATTCCTTCGGTATATATCGGCGTACCTTGGTCTATCAGTGGGGAGTCCCATCTTAATTGATAGGGATAGGCGGAAGTATCGTTGAAGTAGGGGATGGTGTCTAAGTTGCCGGCTAAGTAATTTAGGATGCCATTATTGACTACTATGCCTTCTTCTCCTCCTTGGATATTGGAGTGGGCTATATTAAGCAAAGGATGAGGAGGAGGTCCCCACTGCAATATTACTTCCGAGAGCGTATCACCATAGAGAATAGAGTTGTACAAATCTACTTTCGCACCATCATCCAAGACCAATGCACCAATACTACCGTTGTAGGGTCCCATAAACCCATTGTCTGCGATGGTAGCATTGCTGATTTTGACGTGGGCATTGTCGCTAATCAATATCGCTGATTTGCCCGGCACAGGAAAATCGGTGTCATAAGCAGATATGTTCTGGGTGATTTGAATATTGCTGAGTTCGTATTCATCATAACCCGAATTGATTCCTGCTATAGTTATAGGCCAACCCTTTATTATCTCGTTAGTACTTACCGGATTAGAATTTGTAATTATTAACTTGTGAATTTTTCCTGACTTTTCAAATGTTACAGGTCCAACACCTAAAGAAATACTGCTTCCATAC
>CAZLTF010000076.1:0-2602 GCA_964562195.1 uncultured Bacteroidales bacterium
TTTTTTTGATGACCGTAGGTGTTCCTATCATCATCGCAGACCGTTTTACCTATATTCCTTCCATCGGGATATTTTTTGTTTTTGCCTACTTACTGGAAAAAGTATTCAAAAAATATAAAATTAAAGAGCTTGTTAAATATATGATAATCAGTCCATTGATAATGATTTTTGCCTATTTGAGTTTTCAACAAACCAAAACTTGGCATGATGACTTTTCTCTGTGGGACAATGCCCTCCGGCAGGGTTATGAGGATTGTCAGATACGTACAAAACGCGGTGCTGCCTTGATTCATCTCAAACGATATGATGAGGCTTTGCAAGATATCAACCGGGCGATAGAGTTGGATAGTAATTATATGATGGCTTTTTCGTATCGCGGCTATGTGCTTAGTCTCACGGAACATTACGGCGAAGCCAAAAAAGATTTTTTGAAAGTCTTGAAAGAATCTCCTACTGACCTTTTTATCCAAAATAGTTTAGGTTATGTAGAATACAAATTGGGTAATTTTGAGAAATCTCAAGTATATGTAGAACAGGTTTTGAGCAAAGATTCGCTAAATTTTCATGCGATCAAAAACAAAGGCTTCCTTCTATTGATGAAAAATGATACCGTAAATGCATGTAGATATATGCAAAAAGCATTGCAATTGAGCGATGAAGACACCGGCGAAGAGAGTATCATCGAGTTGCAAAATAAAATAAATAAATATTGTAAGAAATAAATGTAGGCAAATCCAAAAAAATTGTATCTTTGCACCCCGTAAAGAGTAAAAATTCCTTACACATTGTATTTCGTAGTATTTTTGTTTTGAACAAATATGTTTATTTGTTTGTGAAAGTACAAGATGTTTATTTTTTAAGTTATTCAATCGGCATTCGTTGATTGTAGTCTATTGCCGGAATGTTTTTATTTGTAAGGTTTTTTTATTTCGATTGATAAGAGAAAGAAATATAGTATTATGTCAACAACAAAAAATATTTTCGTATTGGGAGGCGTTGCTTCGTCACTTGGCAAAGGGATAATATCCGCCTCATTGGCGAAGCTGTTACAAGCGCGTGGTTTTTCGGTTACGATTCAAAAATTGGATCCTTATATTAACATTGATCCGGGCACTCTCAATCCGTATGAACATGGCGAGTGTTATGTGACAGAAGATGGAGCGGAAACGGATCTGGATTTGGGTCATTATGAGCGTTTTACGAATGAACCCACTTCACAAGCCAACAATATTACAACGGGAAGAGTGTATCAAAATGTGATCAATAAGGAGCGCAAAGGGGACTATCTCGGCAAGACCGTTCAGGTGATTCCACATATCACGGATGAAATAATGCGAAATATCAAAGAACTCGGCAAAACCGGGAAATATGACTTTGTAATCACAGAAATAGGAGGAACGGTAGGAGATATTGAGTCTCTTCCTTATGTAGAGGCAGTGCGTCAGATGCGTTTTGAAAATTATCAAAATGTCGCTGTGATATTGCTTACCTATGTGCCTTATCTCAAAGCTGCCGGCGAATTGAAAACCAAACCTACACAGCATTCCGTGAAGACTTTGCAAGAATCCGGAGTGCAACCCGACATCATCGTGTGTCGTACCGAATATGAACTCTCGCAAAATATCAGGGATAAGATCGCACTTTTTTGCAATGTGCCCCCGTCTTCGGTTATTGAGTCCATAGATCTCGATACGATCTACGAAGTACCACTCAAAATGCAAGAAGAAAAATTGGATGTGGAAGTGCTTCGCAAAACACGTATGCCTATCGATGCACAACCGCGATTGGACAAGTGGAAAGATTTTTTGTTCAACATCAAACATCCGGCTTTTTCGATCAAAATAGCTTTGGTAGGAAAATATACGGAATTGCCGGATGCTTACAAATCTATCACCGAATCATTTATTCATGCCGGAGCATTCAATCATGTTCAGGTGGATGTGAAACTTGTCCAAGCAGAGAGTGACACAATCACCGGAGATCTGTCGGATGTGAGTGGAATATTGGTTGCTCCGGGCTTTGGAGAACGGGGAATCGAAGGAAAAATCAAGGCTATTCAATATGCGCGTGAGCATCAAGTCCCTTTTCTTGGTATCTGTCTTGGAATGCAAATGGCGGTCGTGGAATTTGCACGAAATGTATTGGGACATCAAGATGCTCATTCCAGCGAAATGAATCCGCATACACATCATCCTGTTATCGATCTGATGGAAAATCAAAAAGAAATTACCAATATGGGAGGCACGATGCGACTGGGAGCTTATGCTTGTGAACTGACCGAAGATTCTAATGCATTCAAGGCTTATGATACATTGCATATTCGTGAGAGACATCGCCATCGTTATGAGTTTAATAATTCTTATCGTCAGGAATTTGAAAATGCAGGGATGATATTTACCGGTATCAATCCTGATAATAATCTGGTGGAGATTGTTGAAATTCCCGATCACCCTTGGTTTGTAGGAGTGCAATTTCATCCCGAATACAAAAGTACGGTCGTCAATCCGGCGCCGCTTTTTGTCCATTTTGTCAGGGCAGCTATTGATTATTATGAAGCGAAATGATTGACTGACTCCTGTCAATAGTGTAATCTGTTGAATAG
>CAZLTF010000077.1:0-6744 GCA_964562195.1 uncultured Bacteroidales bacterium
TTCTATCGGAGAGATTGAAACTTACGAATGGATTTTTGAAGGTGGATCTCCTGCTACTTCTACGGAACAAAACCCCACAGTTGAATATCTTGAAGCAGGTGACTTTGATGTTAGCCTAAGCGTAACAGGAGCAGGAATGACAGATACGAAAACAATGGAAGACTATATCCATGTTGAGGTTTGTTCCGGTGTCACTGACTTGGCTGGAAATAGCATAAATATTTATCCAAATCCTGCCAATGATGTTGTATATATTGAAAGTGATTATGCAAAGAGCTACTCTATTCTCAATAGCTTAGGTGAGGTAGTAGTAAGCAATTTGATGCAAAGAGGTTCAAATAAAGTGAATGTTTCAGGTTTTGAAGCAGCTACTTATATTATTAAGATTCAAACTGAAGAAGGTAGTATCATTAAGAAATTACAGATTAAATAGGTGCTTATGTGGAACGGAAAAACACCTTCTTTGAGAATAAAATAAATGCAAGAGTTTTTGAAAAAACGCTGATTTCTCGTGCATTTATTATTTATGTATCTACGTAATTCGTTCTTTTTCACCTGTTTGATGGTTTTTCAGCAAACCCTTTTTAAGAGTTCACAAAATGCTAATGAAATAATAAAGGAGAAAGGAATTTTGAAGTTTTGTCTGCCCGGTGAAAATCGTATTGAAGAAAAATCAAAAATAGATATATTATGAGAACAATTATTTCGCTAATTATTGCAATGATGTTGGGGACAATTGGACTTGCACAAGATGTGCTTGAATGGAATCCAAAATATAAATTGCAATTGTCTGATTTTCAATCTTCTGCTACACAGGTGGGTGATGTTAGTTTTATTCAAATGCAAAATGGTGCTGAGATGGAGTTTTCGTTTCAGATGACAAATTTGGAGTTTGTTTTTAGAAAAAACTTTAATTCATACGCCAAATGCACATTTCACAAAAATATTGCCGTGATCGTGGCAAATGATAGTGCATCTGCAAACAACTTATTGCAATTTGCGCGGTTTCAGTATGATCTCACGGAACTTTATACACGCAAGTTTAGAAAAGCCTTATTTGATGAAAAAGGATTTTTCACGAAAGGGAATTTTTATCAACCCTTATTCAATCGTATTCACAATGAACTAAATGTCCGGATTGTCGAAGCCAATAAGCAGTGTAATATGGGAGAGAATTCCGAACAATTAGCAAGCTTGCATCAAGAGGTGCTTAAAGAATTAGCCGACTATTCCGATTATTGTTATCATTGCAAGCCTGTAAAAAGAAAGAAAAAGAGATAGCAAATTCATTGTTTTTTTTTCAAATTATCTTTAAGGCTCTCGCTCAAAGTGTGTAAAGAAAGTGTGCGAAACAGGAAATATTTTCTTTGCAAAAAAATAATTATTTCTATTTTATAATAAAGTACTTTTGTAAAAAAATATGGAAATATGAAAAAAGGTGTATATACATTGATGATAACTCCCTTCAAGAGTGACTATTCATTGGACGAGGAGGCAGTAAGAAGAATAATCAGGATGCAGATAGAGGGAGGTGTTCAAGGTGTTGCTCCGCTGGGAGTAACAGGCGAAAACCCCTTGATGGATGACGATGAGAAAGTACGTTTGGTAGAAGTAATCGTGGATGAGGCGAAGGGCAAACTCTCTGTTATTCCCGATATCGTGGGAGTACGTGTGGATAAGTCTATCGAATTGATGAAACGATATGCGGATGCAGGAGCCGATGCTGTGATGGCATATACTCCTTATTTGGTGTTGCCTCGCGAAGAGGGACATTTGGACTATTATACACAGCTGGCAGATGCTTCTCCTGTTCCTATTTTGCTGCATAGCTCCAAGAGTCGTACAGGTGTTGAATTGACGGCAGATATGACTGCAAAATTGGCAAAACATCCCAATATTATTGCGACAAAAGACGGAAACAAACAGTTGGATAATCTTGCAAAATTGGTTTATTTGACCAAAGATGATGATTTTCTGGTTTTTACGAGCAAAGATACTACCGCTTACCCGACAGCTGCTTTCGGCGGAGCCGGAGTGTTCAGCGTCGTAGCGAATATTATCCCCGAACAAATGAGCAAAATGATTAATCTGGCTTTGGAAGGGAAAATCGAAGAGGCAAAACAATTGCATTATGACTATTTTCCTGTGTTTGAGGCACTTCGATATGAGACGAATCCGATGCCGGCAAAAAAAGCTTTGGAGCTGATGGGCATTATCGAAGGGACACTTCGTCCACCGATGCAAAGATTAAACACTAAAAATACGGAGGCGATTCGCCAAATGCTGGAAGAACGTGGACTCCTTTGAAAGCCTGTGTAGCCGGATGGGAAGAACCGATTGGGATAGTCCCTTTTTTACCGTTCCGGTAATAAAATAATGACGTGTTTTCAGAATTGGAAAATCTAAAATAATAGCAATATTTAGCGGTATGAAGGATAGAAAAATCAGAATAAAATCACCGGCTACAAGCGCCAATGTGGGACCTGGCTATGATATTTTTGCCTTGGCACTTGAAAATCCTGCCGATATCATCGAATTGACAGTCCGTGACGATGCCGCAATTCATATTGAAATAGAAAATAATATTCAAAATATCCCTACTGATCCAAAGGAAAATAGTGCCGGACTCGCTGCGCGATATTTGCTAAAAAAATATGCACCATCTCAAGGTGTAAATATCAAAATAATCAAAAAGATGCCTTCGGGAGGAGGATTGGGAACTACCGGAGCTTCCGCCGGTGCTACCATCTTCGGATTGGATCGGCTTTTGCAACTTCATCTTTCTTCCAATGAGATGATCGACCTTGCCCGGATGGGTGAAGTGGCTTCCGGTGGGACAGCGCATGCGGATAATGTTGCCGCCTCAATATTGGGTGGCTTTGTTTTGGTCAAATCCTATTCACCTATCGATGTTCTGAAAATCGAAATCCCCCGTATTCCGGTAGTATTGGCTGCAATCCGCAAAAGCATCAGGACCACACGCGGTTTTATTACTTATGATATCGGAGCAGAAAAATTGAAGGAGCAAATGGCTCGCTGCTCCCGGATGATACATGCCTTGCATACACATGATCTGGTGGAATTTGGAGCCGCTATGAATCAAGATTTTATTCACGAACCGGTTCGGTCATCTGCGATTCCCCATTACCGGAAAGTGAAAGAAGAAGCAATGAAATTGGGGGCTTATTCTTGCACGATCAGTGGTGGCGGTTCTTCGGTTATCGCTTTCTGTCCGGAGGATAAACAAGCGGCTATCGCCCAAATGATGGAGGTGTATTTTGGTGAAAATGAGCACTTTAAAAAAGTTGTAAAAACTTTTACTTCCAATGTTGGTGTTGAAATTCTCTGAGAAGCTGCTTGGAATTTTTGGGATTTGTTGATTTGTGAGATGGTTTTATTGCCGTCCGGTACGAACAAATTCGTTTTTTCTGTATCCAAAGTGCTATTCACTTTCTTTGTGAAAACTTCATAACCTCCAAGATACTTTCTCTCTTCGATGATGCCTCCTTGTATATAATATCTCAAGTTTCGCACAAAATTTATATTGCTAATCCTTAGCTTCTTAACACAAGGTAAAATTCATAACACCCTGACATTAAAAGATGTAAGCTTATCCATTTATTAACATCAAATAGAGTCTGCTGAAAATCACAGAAGTGCCTTCAATTATTCCGGTAGAGAGTCGGGAATAGCAAATGCAGGATTATGAATAAAAGAAGTGTCCGTAAGTGTAAGCAAAAAGGCTTTCAAGCTATTTTGTTCTGACTCCGAAAGCATATTTCCACCATCATTGAGATGATGCATCAGAGGATTTGCATATTGCGTATATTGCAATCCGGATGCATAAAAATCGATCACTTCATCGAGCGTATTAAACCTACCATCCCGCATATAGGGTGCGGTAAGTTCAATATTGCGAAGTGTCGGAGCCTTATATGCACCATGATCCATCGGGTCTCCGCTTACGGCAAAACGATCTTTGGGATCGGTAAAAACCGAATCCAAAGCATTATTGTAAAATTGATGGGTCGTAAACAAAGGATTGCCGGCTGCGCCATGACAATGAAAACAATCGGCACCCTCCTCCGTAACAAAAAGCACATAACCTTCCAGTTCCTCATTTGTAAGTTGCACTTCTCCACGCATATAGCGATCAAATTTGGAATTTGATGAAATCAATGTTCTGACAAATTGAGCGATGGCTTTCACGATTCTATCTTGTGTCACTTCGGGTGAACCGAAGGCTTTTTGAAAATAGGCATGATAAGCTTCAATCGATGAAATCGTATTTACCACCTGCGTCCAAGTAGAATTCATTTCTTTTGGATCGGTGATTGTATTTTCGATCACCTCTTCAATAGACTTCGCTGCACCATTCCATCCGAAATAGCCCGGATTCCATACCAAATTGATCAATGGAAGCATCGCATGATGCGTAGGCAAACTATCCAATCCCAAAGGCGCCGGACGGGGTTTCCCGATAATAAAAGAATGTTCTTGGGGATGACAAGTAGCGCAACTCATATATTTTCCTTCATCAATCCTCCCTGCCAAGCGACCGTCATAAAACAACATTCTGCCAAGCTCCACTCCTTCGACAGTCATCGGATTGTCCGCAGGAATATTCAATTTGGCAGGAAAATTGGGGGGAATATCAATTTCATACGGGCTAGCCTCAAATCTATGAATAGGCGGCTCTTCGTGGGGACGACAAGCCCCTAAAACAGCAACAACCGCAAGAATCCTGATATACATCAAAGAATCAATTTTCATATATTTTACTTTTTCTTTTTCTTAAATAAAGGCAGTTCATCATTGAAAATATAGGTTAGTCGAAAAGACAAGGAATTATTATATTGATTTCGTGTGTCTGCGAAAGCTCCCGAGATAAGATAAAAACTCCTTGTTCTGATTTTCATCATCGAATAAGAATAACGTACCTCAAACCAAAGTTTTTTGTAGATCCTCATTCTTAGCTCTCCGACAATATCCCAATCATTTTTGGCATAAGTACCCGAATTCAAATTCGTTGTTTCTATCCGTTTTCCATGTTCCCATTCTTTCACATTAACAAGTCTTCCGTAAGAAAATCCACCGGCAATCCCGGCTCTCCTTTTGTCCACAAAATGCACGAGAAGGGGAATTTTCACATAATCCAATTTCAATAAATATTCACCAGTCATTGGTACACCAACGATAGTATCGATATATAATTTCGGACCGTAAGCGCCCATTTGAGAGTAAAGGGTTTCGATCGAAAAATACACAATATCCGTCAACTCCACAATCGCGGAAGTACCCAGATGAAGTCCAAATTTTTTGAAACCATATTTATGGTCTCCATCTACCTGTGAGAGATTGGTACCGAAGGTAAAAGCACCCCGAATCTTTTGTTGGGATCTGACAGCAGCAGGCTGCATCAAGAGAAAAAAGAGTCCGGCGAAAAAGATAATTCTCATAAAAAAATATTATTTCTGCAAAATTAGCAATATTACACATACCAATCACCATTTTTTTTACCCGAAGCAGCAAGTAGTTTTAGCAATAAAAGTATGATTTTTCTGCGAAAAATATTATACAATGGTCCGGTTTATTCTACAAAACACTTTCGATACCAATCATATTCACCTCATTCTCAATAGAATAAAAAAATAAAATATATTAATAAAATGTTAAAAAAGTTTTTTAGAAAAATTCTAAACAGTATAAAAATAAATTCTAATTTTGCGCCTCATAATAGAATATGAGTATGGAAATTTATGGAAAAGTTGCTCAAATTTTAGGAGCTGTAATTGATGTTTCTTTCGAAAGAGAAGAAGATTTACCCAATATTTATGATGCCTTGGAAGTCATCAGACCTGATGGTTCGAGATTGGTATTGGAAGTCCAACAAGACATTGGAGAAAACACGGTACGTACGATCGCTATGGATTCGTCGGACGGGTTAGCCCGCGGGATGAAAGTGCTTGCGACCGGAAGACCCATTTCAATGCCCGTCAGCGATGACGTGAGAGGTCGTCTCTTCAATGTGATTGGCGAAGCCATTGATGGTATGGAAGAAATCAACACAAACAACTATTCTCCCATCCACAAAGATCCTCCGAGATATGAGGAATTATCCACTTCACAAGAGATTTTATATACAGGGATCAAAGTTATCGACTTGATCGAGCCATATTCCAAAGGAGGAAAAGTAGGACTCTTTGGAGGAGCCGGTGTAGGCAAAACGGTAATTATCATGGAGCTTATCAATAATATTGCCAAAGCATACACGGGATTGTCTGTTTTTGCCGGTGTCGGTGAACGTACACGTGAAGGAAACGACTTGCTTCGTGAGATGATTGAATCCGGAGTAATTCGCTACGGAGAAGCATTTGAGAAAGCAATGGAAAAAGGCAAATGGGATTTATCTTTGGTGGACAAAGAAGAGCTGAAAAAATCACAAGCTACTCTGACCTTCGGTCAAATGAACGAACCTCCCGGGGCACGTGCACGTATCGCACTATCCGGTCTGACATTTGCCGAATATTTCCGTGACGGTGACGAAAAAAGCGGCGGACGTGACATCCTCTTCTTTATGGATAATATCTTCCGTTTTACTCAAGCCGGTTCGGAAGTTTCCGCTTTGCTGGGAAGAATGCCGTCCGCAGTAGGATATCAACCGACCCTCGCTACCGAAATGGGTATTATGCAAGAACGGATTACTTCTACCAAAAGAGGTTCTATCACATCGGTTCAAGCGGT